>CAYPJH010000211.1:0-4171 GCA_964411035.1 uncultured Methanobrevibacter sp.
CCTGGTGTCCAGCCCGGCTTTTTCATAAATGACTACCTTCAAAAAGAATATCCTTTAGGTGAAAATGAATCATATACTTATTTTGGTTCAAGCATTTATTGTAAAGATGATAGTCTGACTTATCTTTTACCAAATCTATCACCGGGAATGGGTAATTACTTTGTACAAAAATTAAAGGATACTGACACGGAATCTCAAGTATTATATGGGGGAACAGATGAAGGTGTTTTCGTAATTTGGGATGATGAACTTAATATTGGTCGTGCTGTTGTTGTTAGTTTTAAATGGGCTGAAATTGATACAAGTTCCTATGCAACATCAGATGCTAAAAGAGCAGCTCAAATTAGAGCATACATTGATCTATATAATGGGGATGCAGCATCAAATCCAGATATTAAATCTACGGTAGAAGTTAAAACATCAAACGAAAAATGGATTACAAGAGAACAATTTGATTTAATGAAAAAAGGAGTTAGTGAAGATTCTAATGTATTAAATTATATTAAAAATCTTCCATTTATCAGTAAAGAAGATTTAATTCAATCTATGAATGGTAATAGCGGGTCTGCGGATAATAATGGAGATGCAAATGGTAATAGTGGATCTGTAAATGGAGATGAGTCTAGTTCTTCTAAAAATAATCCGGGTTCTTCAACATCTGATTCTCAATCTGTAGGTGTGGGGTCTGATTTATCAGCAGCAACTGCCACTGTAGAAAGTGCAGATTCCCAATCTGAAGATTCTAAATCATATGAAGTTTCTAATAAAACATCAAAAAATGTTGCCTCTACTTCTAATAATTTAATATTAACAGCCATTGGTGTTTTAATTATAGGGTTAATTGTTGGAGTAGGTTATGTAAGAAATAGACGGTCAAAAGAATAGGTAATTAAAAGGGATTATTAGCATATTTAATATAAATATGCTATTTACATCCTTTTTATATTTTATTTTAATAGGAAGTTATAAAATGAAAAAGGTTAAAATTGTTTCATTGTTTTTATATATTGTTCTTTTCATTTTACTTACATCAAGTTTTGTTTTGGCTCATCCTGGACACGGTTCTGAATATGCAACAGAAGTTACATCAAGTGAAGTTTCAGATTCAAAAGACTCATCATATTCCCAAGATTATTCAAGTAATCCAGGCAGTAGTCAAAGTTCTTACTCCGGCCAGGGAAGTTCATCAAAAAATGAAAAAACATATTCAGATAAAGATAATGGCAAATCGGATTTTAATGATGATAAAACAAATTTAAACAATAATGATGGAGCTATTAATTCAAATTCTTCTTATAATAATACAAGTTCTATAGAATTAGTGGAAAATGAAAATAATGAGTTATTTAGCTTAAATAACATTATAATTCTTGTTATTGTTTTCATTTCTGGTGTTCTAATTGTTATTGCAATAAATAAATATTTATTATAAGGTTGATATTATGCATATTCCAGATGGTTTTATTCCTTTATCTCAAGCTATTGTTTATTGGATTTTAACTTTAATATTTTTAGTCATCTTTTTCAAAAAAGTATCAAAGAAGGGATTTTCTTCAAAAAGAATAGTATTAACAGCAATACTTGCAGCTGTAACATTAGTCTCTATGACTTTAAGTATTCCATCTCCTTTCGGCATTCCAATGCATTTTTTCCTAATTCCTTTAGTCGTTCTAATATTAGGTCCTTTAAATGGTATATTAATTAGCTTTTTAGTATTATTAGTTCAAGTATTATTTTTTGGAATGGGAGGAATCACTTCTTTAGGTGCAAATATTTTTTGTATGGGCGTTATAATTGCGATAGTATGTGATTTAATATATAAAGCGTTATTAGACATTAATAAAAATATAGCAATCTTTTTATCTACTTTCACATCTATTATTGCCGCAACTGTTATTCAATGCATAATTTTAATAATAGCTCAGGTAGGAACCTTAGAAATTTTATTGTCAAGCTTATTGCCATTTTATTTATTTATAGCTGCTGTTGAGGGATATATAAATATAATTATTTTAAAGTTTATTAAAAAATCTAAAAATGAAATTTTAGATATTGAAAGAATATAATGGAGAGAATTATGAATAAGAATTTTTTATTTTTATTAATATTAATATTGTCATGCTTTTTAACTGTTTCAGCAGTAAATGCTCATGGAGCAGATATTACTGATGATATAATGATATTAACTAATGAATCTAATGGCGAATTAGTTAAAAATATGGTAGACAGTAAAGGTGTTGATATAAAAGTTTATAAATTTACTTCTGAAAACGATGTTATGCATCAAATGGAGCATGCTAAAACAAATCCTAATAAAAGAATTTTAGCTGTTGCATATCAGGATACAGTAAATGATTTTTTAAATAACAATTCTGATTTAAAAAATAGGATTATTGTTATTGGCGATGACAATCAGTCTATTTCAGAAGGTATTGATCAATTGGCTTCAAACAAAATTGAAAATCAATATTTAAACGGATTTGAAATTCCTTTAATTGTAGGTTTAATTATTGGAGCAGTAATTGGTTTTATTGGTGGAGTTTTAATAATGAAAAGGAAAATAAAGGAGTAATTTAAATATGGGTGCTGAAGTTGTAGGTAGTAATTTTTTAGAATCTTTTTTAAATTTAATGTCACAAAGCTTAAAGATTCCAGTTATTATTTTTCTTATTATTTTTGCTATTTTTGCTGTTTTAAGTTTAGGAACTTTAATTGCAGAATATAAAAATCATAGGAAATTTGTTTTTAAAGATGTGGATAAATTAGTCTTTCAAATCAACATGGCGAAATCAAATAGTGAACTTAAAGAGCATATTCATCAAGCAAGACTTCCAGATTTCGATAAGAGTGTTTTAAATAAAATTTTAGATTCAGATAATTTAGATAATGAATCAAGAGTTGTTTATGCTAGGAATTTGATTGAGGAATGTGAATACAATTTAAAAAAGTTGTTGAAAGAACGGATACTGTTACTCGTATTGGCCCTACTCTTGGTCTTATGGGAACTCTTATACCTATGGGTCCCGGTCTTGCAGCATTAGGCAGTGGGGACGTTACAACATTAGCTAGTGCAATGATCGTTGCTTTTGATACTACTGTCGTTGGAGTTGGTGCCGGTGCTCTTGCATATGTTATTTCTAAAATAAGAAAACGCTGGTACTCTAAATATTTATCCAGTTTAGATGTGCTTATTGATGCACTTTTAGTAAAATTAAATTCTTAAGGGGTTTTTATGGTTCGTAAATCAAATAAAAGTTTTTTTAGTGAAGATGATGAAGATCCTATGGCAGGCACTTCTAATTTAGTTGACGCTATGTTAGTAATTGCTGTGGGTTTACTTGTTTTTCTGGTAATCTCCTGGAATATGCAGGGCGTAGTATTTGATACAGAGATGACTCCTGAAGAAAGAAAAAATCAAATGGAAAAAATCAAGCAAGTAACTGAAATGGAACAAGGCCAGGAACTTGAAGATACTCCTGAGGTACAGGATCAGTCTGGTGAAGGATATACTCAAATGGGGACTATCTATAAAGATACAGAAACAGGAAAATTAATTATGATTACTTAATTATTCCTTCATTTCTTCACTTTTTATATAAGTGATATAGCTAGATTTTAGCAAATAATTAAAGTTTTTTATTCTTTTTTGATTTTTTCTTTTTAAGGGGTTTAAGTTCTGCATTTCATTTTATTGTAGGTATGTTTTTGTTTCTATCATCATATATAATCTATTTTTAGCTACTTTGAAGAAGTATTCTGCAGTATTATAATGATAAAATTCCTAACTGATAAATCTTTAGTTATCAATATTACCTCTTTTTTTGTATTAATAAACTAATTTTACAGTAGCTAAAATGCAAACTTTTAAATTTTTTATTATATAATATATTAATTAATATTAATTTTTATTAAGAAATATTTGAGGTTGGTACATGTCAAGAGAAGAAATCCCAAAGGATTATGATTTTAAAAACGAGAAAAAATGGGAAAAGAAATGGGCAAAAGATGATATCTACAAATTTATTGGTGACGGAACAAGACCAAGATATATTATTGATACTCCACCACCATATCCAACAGGCTCAATACACTTAGGACATGTTTTAAACTGGGTATACATTGATGGAAGTATTGTGTATAACTTAAAATATAGCGGAACTGTAAGTGTTTT
>CAYPJH010000212.1:0-2924 GCA_964411035.1 uncultured Methanobrevibacter sp.
TCAGCCGTAAGGGGAATCAAAGAATCCCCTTGACAGTTTCCAACATACCCTTTTCTTGGATGGAGTTCAAGAAACCGGTAACCATGTCCGTCAATCCCGGAATGGTATTCAAGTCTCCGTGTTCACCCCAGATAAGGTCTTTGGCTGCCAATACGCCTTCTGCCACTTTGCGGGTATCCCCCGTTGCCCAAAGTTCTTTCAGCAACTGCATGATTTCGGGAGCATCGTTCGGGATGATTTCCGCACCGTCCTCACGAGTACCGCCCTTGTAGTACGTGATGATGGCAGCCAGTCCCAGTACCAGGCCTTTCGGCAGTTCGCCTTTACGCTTCAAGTAAGTTTTCAGGCCGGGAAGGTCGCGTGTTTGGTATTTGGGGAAAGAGTTCAGCATGATGCTGGTCACGGCATGGTCGACAAACGGGTTGTTGAAGCGCTCCAATACATCTTCCGCAAATTTCTTCAGTTCGTCTTTCGGCAGGTTCAAGGTTTCCATCAGCTCGTCGAACATCACCTTGTGGATGTATTTGCCGATGACCGGATGTTGGCAGGCATCGCGCACGATGTTTACACCGGACAGATAGGCTACCGGAGACAGTACGGTATGAGGACCGTTCAGCAGGGTCACTTTTCTTTCGTGGTAAGGTTCTTCGGAAGGAACAAACAACACATTCAGCCCGGCTTTGTCGGCAGGGAACTCCTTGGCGACTTCCTGCGGAGCTTCGATGACCCACAAGTGGAAGATTTCGGCCTGCACCACCATGTTGTCGTCATACTGCAACTTCTCTTTGATGGCGGCAATGTCCTTGCGGGGGAATCCCGGAACGATGCGATCCACCAGCGTTGCATAGACACCGCAGGCTTCCTCAAACCAGGTTTTGAACTCGTTGCCCAACTGCCACAGTTCGATGTATTGATAGATGGTTTCCTTCAACTTGTGGCCGTTCAGGAAAATCAGTTCGCAGGGGAAGATAATCAGCCCTTTGCTCTTGTCGCCGTTGAAAGTCTTGAAGCGGTGATACAACAGTTGCGTCAGTTTGCCCGGATAAGAAGAGGCCGGCGCATCCGTCAGCTTGCAAGCAGGGTCGAAAGCAATGCCTGCCTCCGTCGTGTTGGAGATGACAAAGCGCATTTCCGGCTGCTCTGCCAATTTCATGAACTCATCGTTTTGGGTATAGGGATTCAGCGCACGGCTGATTACATCTATCATCGTCAGGCTGTTGACCGTTTCGCCTTTGTCCAAGCCTTGCAGATTGACGTGATAAAGGTCGTCCTGGGCATTCAGCATATCGACCATGCCTTTATCGATGGGTTGAACCACTACCACGCTGCTGTTGAAGTCGGCCTTTTGATTCATGTTGTAGATAATCCAATCCACAAATGCGCGAAGGAAATTACCTTCACCGAACTGGATGATGCGCTCCGGACGCTGTGCCTTGGAGGCTGTTTCTTTGTTTAATGCTTTCATTCTGAAAATGATTTAAATGGTTGATATATACGTTTTGATTATTCAAATTCAAAGTAAAAATCGATGTTCTCTTTCACCAGTATGTCGATGGGCATGTATTTCACCGGGGTGACCGCTCTTTTGAATACCACGCGGTTGCACAAGGTTTTCACGCCGCAGTACCCCTGCAAGCCCGGGCGCTGGCCGATGAGGTAGTTTACTTCACCGGTTTTCAGGAACTCCGTATTTCTTTGCAAAAGGTCATACCCCACAAGTCCTGCCAGCTTCCGTCCCTTTTCGCGCAGATAGCCTGCCACCTGATAAACGCGGGAATTGAAAACAGCGCCCAGTACGGCTTGGGGATGCTCTTCAAAGAAAGCATCCAAAATCCGCCTGTTGCTTTCAGTATCTTCCTTATGCAGCACGATGTCATGGATTATCAAATCCTTATGCCCCTCGGAGAGGTATTGCATGAAGCCCTCGAGGCGGCGTTGCATCTGGATTTCTGCCGGGTTGTTTTTCTGGTTGTTGAGGAACAGCACCAGTTCCTGCCCTTTTTCACGACTGCGCATCAGAATCTTGGCGGCAATGTATCCGCTGGTTTTGGAGTCTTGCCCGATGTAACACAAGGCATGCGTCTGCTCGATGTGGAAGTCGATGAATGCGTATGGAATGTCCGCCTCCTCCAAGTAAGCAGTGAGTTCCAAGGTCTCTTCCCGGAAATTCGGGGCAATCAGCACGGCGTCGGCATTTTCCTCCCGGAGCATGGCGCATGCCTCTTTGTAGGAGGATTTGTCCGCATGACGGTAATGCAGATAGCCGACTCCCACATTGAACGGCTGCAACTCTTGTGCGGCACGGTCGATTCCTGCCGCCACGGCATGCCAATAATCGTGATCTATATAATAAGGTATAATGCAGACGATATGATAACGCTTCTTCGCCGCCAGCCCGATGGCAAACATGTTGGGATGGTAATCTATCTCATCGAGCACCTTCCGGACTTTTTCCATGCTGGACGCAGATACATCGCCGCGGTTGTGCAGTACGCGGTCCACCGTACCGGCAGATACGCCGGCCATGCGTGCAATGTCTTTAATGGTATAGTTCTTGTTTTCCATCTCGAAGTATGTGCCTAAGGCGGTAAAGGTATGACGTTAAAGCTTAAATATTACAAATATTATGACGCAAAGATACGAATAATTTTGTTTCTCCAAGTAATTTTTCTACTTTTGTGTTCGATAACGGTTAATAAAACTAAAAACGATTATCCACCCTATTAGCTTTACAATCAATACTATATAGGTACAATCATAGAGAGTAATATTTTTAGATACTAAAAACACAAGAAGATGAAAAACTTTATGGACGAAAACTTCCTGTTGCAAACGGAAACCGCACAGAAGTTGTACCACGAACATGCGGCCAAGATGCCGATTATCGACTATCACTGCCATTTGATTCCCAAAATGGTGGCAGA
>CAYPJH010000213.1:0-2000 GCA_964411035.1 uncultured Methanobrevibacter sp.
TGGCGAACAGTTCAACCAGCCAATGGCCAACAGTCTGTCGCTGCTCGAAAATATTATCATTCTCTGTGGTCACTACAAAGGCGTGGACTGGAGAGTAAGAGTACATGTCTAATGGGTGGAGTGACGGGTAATGCTGCTGGAATAATGTCGACTACAAACGGTGGTGATTGTATAAACGACAAAAAAGATGCGTGCAATAAATCCAAGAATGACGGTGCATGCAAGAATGTGTCAGGATATTGCAATAGCTCTACAAATGGAGGGGCATGCAACAATGCCTATGTTTCTCCATCTCCCGTCACTAATGCGCAAAATGGATGCGAAGTAATTCCATGAAACTCAGTAACTGGAACTCATATCTAAATCTGGATAACCACTCCGGACTAATCTATAATGCTTTCACAGATAGTTTTATCGTGGTGAAATCTTGTTCGATGGACTTGGTCTATGCTCAGAGGGGGGAGATTGAAAACTTCTCTCCTCTCTTTGTAGAGCAGATGCAACTTTCGAGAGGATTAGTGGAAGATTCATTAGACGAAGCTGGTGAAATAGATAAACTAATCTACTCAACTGATTTTGACAAATCCATTCTTAATATAATAATAAATCCGACATTAGATTGTAATTTTAAGTGCTGGTATTGTTATGAAAATCATGTGCAAGAATCATGTATGTCAGAAAAAGTGCAGAGTTGTTTGATCGCATTAATCGATAAAAGGCTCAGCGAAAATAAAGAAACAACGCGCTGCCAACTATCCTTTTTTGGAGGAGAACCTCTTTTAAGATTCACGGAGGTTGTGTTACCAATAATTTCCAAGGTTACACAGATTTGTGTAAAATATGATGTCAAACTTGGTTTGCAATTCACCTCCAATGCGTTTCTGCTAAATGATGATATGATCGATTTTCTAAAACGCTATCCTAGTTCATTTCAGATTACATTAGACGGCGGTAAGAATGACCACGACAAAACCAAATTCGCTAAAGGAGGCATTACTTCTTATAACGTGATAATGCAAAATATAGCGAAGCTTGTTAATGCCAAGATGCATATTACGCTTCGTATTAATTACACTGCTGAAAATATAAAAAGCTGTAGAAATATTGCTTTTGATCTTAATAAACTAAACTGTGAATCAAGAAAGTATATAGTTATAGATTTTCAAAGAGTGTGGCAAGACAAACTTGATTCACATGAAGATGCCGCAGATTCGATTGCTCAAGAGTTGCGTTTAATTTTGCAGTCATTGAAATTTAGAACCTCAAATAGCCGATTGACTGATTCTCTTAGAAATTCGTGTTACGCTGACAATGTTAATGAGTTGCTGGTAAATTATAATGGTGATATATTTTTCTGCACCGCCAGAGATTTCAATCCTAAAAATCGTGCTGGCATATTAAAAGAGAATGGAGAAATTGAATGGATAGGCAATAGTTACGTCAAAAGGATGTCATGCAAGTTCAGGAAGCCGATTTGTCGGTCATGTCGTATTGCTCCAATCTGTGGTGGAGGATGCAGGACAAAATGTATTGAGACCAGTTCACATGACAGATGTAATTTTGAATACTCTGAAGAAGACATAGACAATCTAATATTAGACCGATTCATACACCGATATATGCAGTATTAATCCAAGCCAAACTAAGTTTACAAATTAAACAATTAATTATATTATGAAAAAAATTTTTCTGATTCTCGTTTTGTTAGCGTCTGCCATCGGTGCATATTCCCAAAACAACGGCAATGCTTCCGAAACAAAGATTCACGATCTGGATGAAGTGGTCGTGAACAGTAAGAATGCTTGGATTGAGGGGGATAAATATGTTTTCATCCCACAGAAAAGGGAGAAAAATCTTTCAAAGAATATGGAAGATTTAATCAATCGAATGCATACCGGTGTGCTAATTGTAGAAGATGGGAAAATTATCACCCGGTCAGGCCAGTCTGTGAGCGTCTTTATAAACGGTGTTCCCGCCGATAATCTTGACAAATCAACATT
>CAYPJH010000214.1:0-2073 GCA_964411035.1 uncultured Methanobrevibacter sp.
AATTTCTCCACTTGGCCCTTTTCCTAAAAATCCGCATACAACAGGGATTATTCCCTGGTTTATCAACTCTTTAATCCCATCCATTTTTTTAAGTGTTGTCTTAAAGTCAATCTTTGCTTCAAGAGGATTGGTGTCAGTGACTATTGGCCAAAGTTCATTATAAGGGTCTATAAATTCTGATTTAACTCCTAATGATTCCAGGGTTGCTGAAAATAGTCTGGTGCTTGTAAGCTCTCCCATAGCTAGTATTTCTGCTTTTCTCTTTTCTGTTAGATTATCTCCAACAGCAGTATCTGCCAAATGTATTAATTCATCAGTTGTTTTATTAACTGCAGATACAACTACAACAACTTGATTGCCCTTCATAAATTCATTTACAACAGATTGTGCTGCTTTTTTAATTCTTTCCCCATTTCCTACCGAAGTTCCTCCAAATTTGGCTACAATTAAATCCATTAATATTCACACCTATTTTTTCTTACTTCAAGTGTCTAAAATTTTGATAAAAAATCAAAATACCTATATTATATTTATAAGTATTCATATTAATAAACTTTATATTAAAAGAAGTGTTTTAAAAATTAATTATATTAAAAAAAAGATAAATTTAAAAGATGAATGAAATTAACAATCATCTTTACCGGTATTAACTTGAGCATTTATTTTTTTATCAATGCTCTTTTCAGATTTACCAACAATCTGATCTTCGATTTTACTGGATATTTTTTCATCAGATTTACCAACAATTTGATTTTCAATCTTATTATCAATATCTGAAGATTCTTCTCCAGTTACCTGTTTATCGATTTTTTCATCGATATCTTTTTTACCTACTACTTCATCATCTATTTTTTTACAAACATTTGCCATTATAAACTCCTCCATTATTAAATAATAGTTTAACAACTAATATTATATAAAAATTGCTACTAAAAGGCTATTATAATGACAATTTCAATAAAAAGAAAATAATTGAAATAATGTTTAAATAAAATTAAAAACTATTTTTTCGAAATTTTAGCACCTTTTTTAATAGATGAATCTTTTCCAAGTTTGCGATTATGAAATGGGTATTTATAATCAATAGGAATTAGAGGTTTTCTAAAAATTTTAGTTGGTTTACGTTTTAATTCCTTTTTATTCATCTAATTCACCATAACATTATTATTTTATGTGTAAATAATAGCTATAACATATAAAAGCAATATTGAATAATTTTAAAAAAAATAGAATTTTGAAAAAAAATAAAAATAAAAATGATTAACTAAACTTATTCTTGAGTATTTTCCAATTTAACAAGTCTAGTTACATATCCTGCAATTTTGTTTCTTAAATGTTTAGTACTTACAGTAGAATATTCCATTACTAACTCTTTATTTTCATCAAAATTAGTAGTGAAAGTTTCCGGATGAGTTTCTATAAGTTCTTTTGCTAAACGTTTAACAAATGAAGTTCTAATATTTCCCATTCTCTACCCTCCTTAAAATTTCAGTTTGTTCATTTTTACTTAAAATAGTTAACATGTTCATGATTTGACCCATAATTTCCCTATCAATAGCGTTTTCATTAGCTAATTTTTCTGTTTTATCAAAAATAATCTTCTCTCTTGACTTATCATATATTGGTATTTCAAGATAATTTTTAGCAAGAGCAATATCTTTAGCTAATGAAGTTCTTTTACAAATCAAACCAAATAATTTATTATCAATTTCATCAATTTTTGTTCTAGAATCATTGAGAAGTTTCTGAGCTTCATCCTTACTTTTAAAAGAATATGCCTCTATTTGATTATTCAAAAAACCACCATAAATTTGATAATAATGATAATAATATAATTTATGTAAATTATAGTATTTAAACTATAATGTTAAATCATACATATCTGCAGCCAATATTATCAACATCAGTCCTGACTACACGACCATCAAAAGCACTCCAGGCATCCTTAACATCATCAACCTTATCCTCATCACAAATAGCTACAAAAGAGGACCCTGTTCCTGAAAGACCTGCAGCTAATGCACCGGCATCCAGTGCATCAATAGCTATTTCTGAGTTAAAGTCAAGGGCTGC
>CAYPJH010000215.1:0-3676 GCA_964411035.1 uncultured Methanobrevibacter sp.
AGTTAACTCCCCCATAAACTTCAAGACCTAAATTACTTAAGCTTTCACGAATAAGATTTGCATTTCTCATATAATACTCAATATTCTCTTTAATTTCCTTTTTACCTTCTTCAGAGTATGTTGCAGCAGCTGCAATTTGAACAGGGTATGAAACTCCATTGAATTTAGTGGTTTGTCTTCTATTCCAAAGACTGTTTAAATCTTGTTTATCTCCATTTTCAGTATATCCTACAACTTCTTTTGGAACAACAGTATATGCACAACGGGTTCCTGTAAAACCAGCAGTTTTAGAAAAGCTTCTAAACTCAATAGCTACTTCTTTAGCACCTTCAATTTCATAAATACTATGAGGTACATCATCTTCATTAATGAATGCTTCATAAGCTGCATCAAATAGAATTATAGCTTTGTTTTCTCTTGCATAATCAACAAATACTTTTAATTGATCTTTAGTTAAACTTGTACCTGTAGGATTATTCGGATAACATAAGTATATTATGTCAACAGGTTCGCTTGGAAGTTCTGGTACAAAACCATTTTCAGCAGTACATTTAAGGTAAACTAAACCTTCATACATTCCATCATCTTGAATAAAACCAGTTCTACCCGCCATTACATTAGTATCTACATATACTGTGTATACCGGATCAGTAACTGCAATTTTATTATCAATTCCAAATATTTCCTGAATATTACCTGTATCACATTTAGAACCATCACTTATAAATATTTCATCACTTTCCAAAGAAACATTATATGGTTCATAATCATTTTTAATAATTGCTTCTGCTAAAAAGTCGTATCCTTGTTCCGGACCATATCCTTTAAAATCTTCAGCAACACCCATTTGAGTTACAGCTTCATTAAATGCTTTTATAACAGCCGGGGATAATGGTCTTGTTACATCTCCAATTCCCATTTTAATTACATCAGCATCAGGATGTTCTTCCTGAAATGCTTGTTCCCGTCTTGCAATTTCTACAAAAAGATAACTACTTTTTAATTTAAGATAATTTTCATTAATTTTAACTGCCATGATTAAACCTCTTTATTATACATAATAAAGTTATTAGTTTATATTCTAATTTTAAAAATATATATAAGTAATTGAGTTATGAAAAATCAATTAAAACAACCATAAAAGCGAAACAAAATATTTCCAATTCTAAAAATCAATAAGAACATCAATAATTTGATAAGAATAAAAATTAAAATAATAAAAAGGAATAAATAATCAAATATTTAATTAAATTTAAAATAATAAAAAATAAGCAAAATAAAAATATATTAATTAAATAAAACTTATATTATTATTATAAAAAATATTAATTTATATGTGGGGATTCCATGGGTATACATACGGGAATAATTTTACTAAATATATTTATAATTTGTGTAGTTTCAATAGTTATTGTGAAGATTTATTATAGAAAACATGCTGATGCTGATGTAGATATTCATTTATTTGGATCATATTCATTCTTTACAAATAGAGC
Source organism: uncultured Methanobrevibacter sp. (assembly GCA_964411035.1). Taxonomy (GTDB): domain Archaea; phylum Methanobacteriota; class Methanobacteria; order Methanobacteriales; family Methanobacteriaceae; genus Methanocatella. Next base: position 1,497 of record CAYPJH010000215.1, read on the forward strand.
AAACAAAGATACAGATAAAATTATTTCAGAAAATGAAAAAATATTTTCACAGGCAGACAGAACCAGAAGCTATGCAAATGTTCAACCATACTTTAACATGCAAAACAACAGGAACAACATTAATAATAATCCAAAAATCGATCCGCACAAACCTAATCCATATGAAATGAAAAATAATAATTATAATCCTTATAATACACAAATAATAAAAGAAGGGGATAATATGAGCCATAATGACGCCCAAAATGTTGATGTTGGCAAAATTAAGGAAAAAAATATTTCTGAACAAATTAACAACACCGAAGAGAATAATATAATAACTACCGATCAATCAATAAAAGAAGAAACCTATTCTGAAATTGAAAACACAGAGCCTCAAAATAAAGATCAGGATTTAAAAGATTTATTTACAATCGATGAACTAATACAAGAAACAAAAAGAAAAATTACCCATACAACAAGCAGCACTTCACCTACTTCCACACAAACAGAATCCAACAACGAAATTCCACAATTCCTTACACCTGAAGAACGTGAAGAAATAAAAGACCATGTGGATGAAATGGAAAAAGAATTAACTGAAAAAGCAGAAAAAACAGATGAAAGCAAAGAAGACATTACAATTAATAAAGTAACTGATGAATACATATACACACAAAGCCCAATCAACTCACCTATTCTTAAAACGCCTAAAAAAACAGAACCATCAATAGATGACATCACTGCAGAAACTGATAATGAAACTGAAGATTATCTTCCTCAAAATGATGATCAGACAACAGAAATAGACATAACCGAAACAGAACCGGAAATTGAAGAAACAGAATTAAATATTGAAGATGCAATAAACGAAGATGAAGAGGAATACGATCAATTAGACTACAGAAAAGACATTGCAAGAATAACAAATAAGGTAAAAGGATCAAAAATATTCCAAGATGTTAAAAAGAAACTTCAAGTAGAAGAAGTAGAAGAAGATCCGATTGATGAGGAATTTTTAAGAAATGTAAGGTCCTATGAAAAGGACGATGCAGAAGTTATAATTCCTGAAAGTGAATACTACAAAATGGAAAGTCCATACATCGAACCGGAGCCTCCAAAAACTAAAAAAGAAATAGCTAAAAAATTACATATTACACCACCTAAAAAAGAAGTACTTGATTTGAAAATAAACAATAACCCTGCTAAATTGAAAAAAGGTGATGAAATCATCTTTAAATATAGTGGAGAGACTTATTCAAGCAATGTTCTTAAAATTAATGGTGATGACATTTATGTTAAGTTTAGAGGAAAATACATTACCATTAAACCAAGCGATGTTAAAAAAATATTTTAGATAGATTTAAATCTATCTCTCTTTTTATTTTAAAAAAAAAATAAGTGAAATCATTTATGTGCAAAGAAAAATATTAATGCATCATCAGCGATTTCATCTAAACGTGCAAATCCTACTCTTTCAAATTGAACAATATCTCCAACTTTTAAATCTTTTAGAGCAATTTCTCCAAGCCCTTCTTTTACAGTTCCATCAGTCATTACAATTTTTACAGGAACATTTTCACTAGTTGGAACCCATTGAATAATTTTAGCTTTTAACTTTCTTGCATCTTCAAAGGATGTAGAATTATATGATGCATTTCCATTTGCAATATCTGCATTAACTGCATCCATCAATCTAACAATGCCGTCATTTACATCTTCACCTGCAAGATATGCTTCACCATCAAACAATAGTTTTCTATTTCCCCTATCCATATGATCCGCGTGTAGCGGCCTTTCAATTACAACTTCTCCAGATTCATATCCATCAACGGTTATTTTTACTGGATTTTCCACAAAGAAATAACGATTAGCTATAGGTTCTATGAAATTACGATTAAGACCATGAATCTTTTTCCAGCTAATGGCGGAATCAGACATTTTAACTCCAATTTCAGTTATTAATTCGTATATGCTTCTTGAATCAATTCCTCTTCTTGCAATTGCTCTTAAAGTTCCAAGTCTTGGATCTGCCCATCCATCATATTCTCCATTTTTAATGCCTTCCAATGCTTTAGAAGTACTTAAAGCAATATCCTCCATTTTTAATCTTCCATAATGGATAAATTCAGGCATATCCCATCCCATATGATCATAAAGATATTTCTGTTTTTCAGTATTGGCTAAATGGTCCTTACCTC
>CAYPJH010000216.1:0-1517 GCA_964411035.1 uncultured Methanobrevibacter sp.
AGACCAATAATACACAAAATAAATACTCAACATAGGTTTTGTAACTTAGTTTGAGTAACAACAGGAAATATGTTATTTGATTAGAAAATAACCATTTGACTTTCATGACTTTCACGGTCATGAAAGTCAAATGGTTATTTATTTTTTGTCCATTTATCTGGATTGGTTGAACAAGTTTGTAGGTCACCCACAGAGAACTACTTTCGCTCAATTACTTGGGCAGTCTTTTTGATTATGTTTAAATATGACAAGGTAGTGAAGTGGCCTGGACTCTGAGAGGTTAGTGAATTTGTATGTGTCCTCTTGACTTGTAAACCTTTTATAAAGGACTCTCATAAATGTTCTTCTGTTAATTATCTTACCACATTCTAATGAATGCAAGTTCAATTACTTTGGAAACTCTCCAAAATATTTACAGTAAAATGCAATTCCTCTTTCAAGTATCTTTCTACAAATATTGTGATCATAGTAAAGCAGATCAAGATATAATAAAGAACTTTTCAATGAGAAAGTATGCATCATTGAGCAGCTCACTTAGAACTCCAGCATCAGTATCTCTAATGGATAGAGAAACTTTTGGGTTCAATTAACTATACTTAAAATATTATTCTACAGAGGCATTAAAATTACATTAAAAAGCACATGGATGAAAATTTTAAAATGTCACATTCCTATTTTAAAATGAACTCCTATTTCAAAATTCAAGCAAATTCTCAACATTAGAACAACTGTTGAGCATAAAATCAATGAGTGTAAAATATTTAATTGTTGGAATGAAGGCTAAATTCTTACTTTTACTTGTAGATGCTTCGTTACAGACATCAGGAACAAATGTAGGTTTAACTAATCCTTTGTATAAAAATCAATGATCATGAATAAGTAAAAGATATTGGTCTAGGTACAGCTCAAATGACCAGGAAATCATCTCAGTAGTGACCTTACATTTATAACATTTCTTAAGGAACACTACTTTGCAGTATCCTAAATGGAACATCACTCTTTGTTTCTAAAAGAAAGGGAAATTGATCTTAATAAATAAATGTGCCAATCAGAGACTAAAACATTACATAGTCAAATCTATAAGAAAAGCACACAAAGAAATAGAAATGCACTGGAAATTTTGTAGCAATTTAAACAATCATGTTGTCTCAAATGGTAAAATAAGGTAAATAGTGTGCTTGAAAAGGTCAAAACTCTGTAAAATATATAATATACAGTCATGTCTAGCTGTATTTCATCTTCTGAAGTCAATTTAGAAATGAATTACATTTTCAAATGGAGAATTTTTTAATATTTATTTTTAAACTTCATTTAATATACAATTTTTTCTTCACTATTAGATTAAAATATAAATTAAGTGTACATCTATATCAGGTGTTTCCTACCATCAATAAATACACACATTCAAATCACAAGTTTCAGAAACTAATTTGCTCAAAACATTTTCTTTGAATACAGATGTCATCAAGCACTTTTTGTTAAATGCCAGATAGTAAATATTTTACATTTTGTGGACC
>CAYPJH010000217.1:0-7025 GCA_964411035.1 uncultured Methanobrevibacter sp.
AACCTTGTGCCCAAGGACCCTTGTTCCCAAAATTAGCTATGATATCTCCTAATTTTTTAACACTAGGAATTTCATCTATTTTCATTCCAATATCATAACCGTTTTTTGCTAAAAGTTCTAAAAGATCACGTGTTGACTGGAAAACATCTAAATAGGATGCACCAATTTCTGCTTTTCCCGGTGGATAGTTATACAAAACTACTGTAACTTTTTTATCAGAGTTCTTCTTATCTTTAAGATTTGCCCAACCAGTAGTCATTTTAACTAATTTTTCAACACCAGAATCAATTACATGAACATTTCCCAAATCATCAATGTAGGACATTACAACTGCACCAAATACTCCTTCAAAACTAGGAATAGTTACTGCATATGTCCATTCCATTTGAGGACCTAACTGATTGTCAAATCCTTGCTGGGAAATATCATTTACCGCCTTAAGAATTGTTAAATCAAGTTTGGATAAATCTTTTTCTGCTGACTTATTAGCCATGTTTGCATAATCAAGAGACCAAGAATAAAGAGAATTTACTGCTGATATCCCCATTGTGGAAGCATTGAAAATTTCTACAAGCATTGATGACATTGCAGGATATGTTGCAGATTGATATACATTAAAAGCAGGTCTTCCTTCTGCTTCATATCTTCTTATTAATGAATCAATTAAGTCTCCTCCAGCATAATAACTAACTATTACAATGAAAGAATTTTTAAAAGATTTATTCTGCTTATACCATTTTTCAAAGCTTTGCATGAATTTAGCGGGATTTGCATTAACTTTTGACCATTCAGCATAATTTTCACTCATCCAGTTAAGCCCACCAATTCCATCATGATTATAACCTGGATTTGATAAAATCCATGAGTTTATCTGAACTTGGTCCGGATTTACGCTTAATGTTCCTAAATCAGGATGATAAAAACCCATTGAAGATGCAAGCATTGGAGTTCTTGTTGGATCTAATGTAGGATTAGAATATTTAGATGGATTAATCAAATATTTTATATAATCTATAAGATTAGCCATGTTTTTATCTAAAACTTTTGCATTAGGAGTGTCTTCTGCTTGGAAGTATGATCCAATATATGTATTTTCAAGTGAATTTACATTATTATTGGAAGGACTTCCACCAACAAAATGAAGATCAATTGCTTTTAATAATGCATCTGAGTAAACACCAAACGTGTATGCGATATTATAGTTTTTATATGCAGGAGATTCTTTCATTACATCTGTATTAAATGAATAAGTAGGTCCATCTGTATACATATCTAACTGTATGAAATTAGCATAATCAAATAACCACTCTTTTGTCTTATCATAATCTGTTGTTGAAATAAAACAAACTCTTTTAGAAATATTCATTAAACTATTTATCTTTTCTACGTGTGAATTATAATCAACGAAAAATAACATATCTGGATAAAAAATATGTTTAATATTAAGATTGTTTGAAAGTTGAATATTTTGAACATATGGTTCATATGTATCTAAATTAATGTTTACTTTATAATTACCTTGAGCTAATTTAACTGATAATAACCCATTAGCATTTGTTTTACCTTCAAAAACTTTATTGTTTGAAGAATCGAAAATTGTAATTTGAGCTTTATCAGTAGGCAACCCTTCTTCAACCCAGGTTCTGTTTAAACTCATATAAGAATCTTTAACTTCAATATTAATTGTTCCATCATTAGCAATTTGATTAATATTACTATTAATATCAGAACTTATTGAGTTAATATCAGAATTATTTAAATCCTGTGCTGAAATAGAATTTAATGATAAGCACAAAATAATACTTAAAATCATGATAATTAAAAGTTTTTTAGTAAATTTGATATTTTAACCTCCTTTCATTTATTATAAAAATTATAGAAATGTTAATAAAACAAAATAATGTTTTATTAAAAATAGTTTCTACAATGTATACTATATGTCACATATTATATATAATTATTTTATTTTAATTTAAATAAACTAATATTGAATTAAAAGGAAAATAAATAAAATAAACTTGTTACCCATTTAAATATAATTTATATTACATTCATTAAATTTAAAGATATTAAAAAATAAATTAATTAATATAATTAAACTTGTATGGGTAAAACTATGATATGGGATAAAGAAAAAGAATGTATGCCTAGAGAAGAACTTGAAGAACTACAGCTACAAAAACTTCAAAAAACTGTTAAAAAAGCTTTTGATAAAATTCCTTATTATAATAAAAAATATAGTGAAGCTGAAGTTTTTCCAGAAGACATTGAAACCCTTAAGGATATAGAAAAACTTCCATTTATAACAAAAGATGACCTACGTGAAAGTTATCCCTTTGGATTATTTGCAGTAGATAAGAAAAAAATAAAAGAAGTACACTCATCCTCAGGAACAACAGGCAAACCAGTAGTATCAGGTTACACTGAAAAAGATCTTGATACATGGGCTGAAACCATAGCAAGAGGGCTAACAATGATGGGCCTTGGCGAAGATGACATTATCCAAAATACTCATGGATACGGATTATTTACAGGAGGTTTTGGAGTCCATTACGGTTCTCATAAAATTGGAGCAACGATAATACCAATTTCAACAGGACAAACTAGAAGACAAATCGAAATCATGAAAGATTTCGGAACAACAGGACTAATCTTCACACCATCATATGGAATTCATTTAGGAGAAATTGCAATAGAAGAAGGAATAGATCCTAAAGAATTAAATATAAAAGCCATTGGTTTTGGAGCTGAAATGTGGACAGAAGAAATGAGAGAAAAAATAGAAGAAATCTTTGGTGCAAAAGCATTTAATATCTATGGACTAACAGAACTAATGGGACCTGGAGTTGGAATTGAATGTATAGCACAAAACGGATTGCATATTCCTGAAGATATCTACTATCCAGAAATAATAAATCCTAATACCCAAGAAATACTAGGACCTAACCAAAAAGGAGAACTTGTTTTAACAAATCTTGAAAGAGAAGGAATGCCTGTAATCAGATTTAGAACAAAAGATATAACTTCCTTAAATTATGAACCATGTGAATGCGGAAGAACATTTGTAAGAATGAGCAGAGTTACCGGAAGATCAGATGATATGATTAAGGTAAAAGGAGTAGCTATTTTCCCATCACAAATAGAAAAAGCATTGCTTAAAGTTGGAGAAGTAGAACCTCATTACATGATTATTGTAACAAGACCAGATGTGCTTGATGAAATAGAAGTGAAAGTAGAAGCATCTGAAAGTCTTTTCTTTGACGGTGTAAAAGAAATGGTTAATATCCAGCAAAAAATAGTTAAATCTATTGAAAATGAAACAGGAATACGAGTAAAAGTAACATTAGTTGAACCGAAAAGCTTACTTAGATTTGAAGGAAAAGCAAAAAGAGTTATTGATGAGAGGAACTTACATTAAAAGGTGTTGAATATGAAAGTAAAACAATTATCCATATTTTTACAAAATAAAGAAGGAAGTTTATATGATGCTTTAGACATATTGACAAAAGCAAATATTAATATAAAAGCCCTTTCACTTGCTGATACATCAGATTTTGGAATTTTAAGAATAGTGGTTGATAATCCTAAAAAAGGTATTGAAATACTTAAAGAAAATAATTTTCTAGTTAAACCAACTGACATAGTTGCTATTGAAATGAATGACAATCCGGGAGGTTTATCTTCAATTTTAGGAATTATTAAAAAGAATAAAATTAATCTTGAATATCTATATGCTTTTACTCATGATAAAACAGATAAAGCAATATTACTACTTCATACAGATAATTTAGATGATTTGATAAACTCTTTAAAAAATGAAGATATAGTAATAGTACCCCCACATGAAGTATATAATTTATAGAATAGTATTAAACTATTCTTTCTTATTTTTTATAAAAATGATTTAAAAAATTTTTCGAATTCCTCATCATCCATTGGTTCCGGAATTGAATTTATGGAATTATTCAAAATGTTTGAAGCAAGATTCCTATATTCATTAGCTTCTTCAGATTGAGGATACTTTTCTACAACGGTTTTTGCATCTAATTCACTATCCTGAATTAAATTACTTCTATTGACTGTACCAATAATTTTTGAGTTAATTTTTTTTGAAAATTCTTCAACAATCCGGATTTCATTATCCACATTACGACAGTTACAAACAATTCCCGCTAATTTTCCTTTAAGTTTTTTAACCCCTTTAACAATATTATTTGCAGCATAAAGAGACATGTACTCTCCAGAGGTAACAATAATTACTTCATCAGCATATTTTTCACGTAAAGGCACTGAAAAACCTCCACATACAACATCCCCAAGCACATCATATATAACAATATCCAAATCGTCATTGAAAACTTCTAAATTTTCAAGTTTTTTCATAGCAACAATTACACCACGTCCGGCACATCCCACACCAGGTTCCGGACCTCCACTTTCAACACATTTAATATTTTTATAGCCTTCAAATACTAAATCATCATAAGAAGGATTTCTATTATTTTTTAAAGTATTTACTACTGTTGGGATTCTTTTACCAAAAAGTGTACGTGTTGTATCTGCTTTTGGATCACAACCAATAACAAGACAATTAAGTCCATCATCTGCATAAACTGCAGATAAATTAGCTACAGTTGTACTCTTTCCAATTCCGCCCTTTCCATAAATAGCTATTTTTTTAATCATTCCAATCTCTCTATTAATTTATATAAAAAATCATTCTCACGCACTTTAAATGGAACTGCAACTGCAACATTACATCCTTTTTCTGCTTTCTGAATATTTTCACCATTAATCTGCATGGAATCAATAATATGCTCCTGTGAACCTGTTTTATTTCCCTGAATTAAAATTTTATCCCCTAACTCTAAATCATCATGAATCTTAAATTCAGCCACATTAATTTTATTATAATAATTTACAACTTTCCCTATATCTTTTTTAATATATTTAGATTGATTATCTTCACTTTTACCATAGGGAGTTTTAAAATAAAAACCTGTATCAAAACCACGATTAAATACTTCTGATAATTCAGAAATCCACTTAGGATTAACTTCATAATTATCAGAGTCTTCATAATACTCATCAATAGCTTTTCTATAAACATTTGTTGCTTTTGCAGAATAATCTGGACTGCGGCCTCTCCCTTCTATTTTAAAGCAGTCAATTCCAGCTTCTATCAATTCAGGAATATGTTCAATCATACACATGTCCTTTGGTGAGAAAAAATTAGTTCTATAGGTATTATCAAAGGATTTTGAAATAATAAAAGATTCTTCATCAATATCTGAAGTGTTAGATACATTATCATCAGGATTTTCATCAAAAGTTAATGTCCAACTTTTACGGCATGGCTGTAGACAATCACCACAATTAGCACTTCTTCCATACAATGCATTACTTAAAAAGCATCTGCCGGATATTGCCATGCACATTGCACCATGAATAAAGACTTCAGTTTCAATTGGTGAATTTTTAGTAATTTCTTTGATTTGTGAGAGTGAAAGTTCCCTTGATAATATTGCCCTTTTAGCCCCAAGTTTTTTAAGTGTTTTTAAAGTAAAAGAATTAGATGTGTTTTCTTGGACACTAATATGGGCTTCCAAACCATTGCTGACAGACTCTTCTATTAAACCAATATCTGATAAAATTAAACCGTCAATTTCTGCTTCAGATATTAGAGGCAGTTGATTTTGAAGTTTAATTGCTTCTGATTCATTTAAAATAATATTAGTACATAAATAGCTCTTTGCAGAGTATTCCTGTACAGTTTCAGATACCTTTTTAAGATCATCCAATGAAAAATTATTAGCATTGGCCCGCATATTATATTCATTAAGACCGAAATACACTGAATCGGCACTAGGGCGACAACAACTACAACTAGTACAACCACTACCACAACAACAACTAAAAAGATCGATTTAGGTAATAATATAACATTAGGAGATACAATAGTACCAATACCTAATGGATGGTCATACTCTAATACTACAAGTGAAGGAGTAGCAATTATAATTAATAATACAACAAGGATGCAATTAAATATTTATCCAATTAATATAAGTTTTGATTATTATAAAAATAACTCATCAATAATCGATAAATCTTTAACTGATACGGGTGCTCAACTATTAGATAAAAAGACAACAAATTATGGGTCTAAAGAATATCTATATTATGAACTTAGTTTAAATAATCAAAATGAGGTTGTATTATTTACTAATATGAATGATGGAAATACGATAAGATTTGAAGTTATGAATCCAGGTGAGAACTTAAGTACAGCAATGGAAGCAACAAATTATATTGCATCTTCCTCAACAAAAAATACTTCTAATCAATCATTAAATAATTAAAAAAGTGTCTAAGACACTTTTTTTAATATATCCAATGTATGATAACCTGCCCCAATTAAATCTGGTCTTTCACATATCGACAAATTATATTTTATAAATTCTTCATATTCTTCATCACTTAATGAATTAACTAAACTTCTTAAATGATTAGCTATGCCATCCGGATTAATAATTTTTATTCTTTTGAGATTTAATAATTCATTTAGTTTATTTATATCTTCTAATCTTACAAAACGATAAAGATCAGTTTTAGTAGGTTTTATATTATAGTTTTCATCAACTAATCCATTCTTTATCGCATCTATTATAGTATGTTCTTTAAAACCATGATTAATTATTGCATAGTCATTCATACAATAAGCAACAAAGATGATTCCATTAACTTTCGTAATTCTCTTTGCTTCCTTTAATGCTTTAATTAATTCATCATCACTTATTAAATGATACATTGGACCAAGTAATAAAGTGACATCAAAAGAATTATCACTAAACATACTTAAATTAGTAGCATTGGCATGAATAGCATTAATTCCTTTTTGTTCGATTTTTCTAACATTGTGTTTAATTAAATCGACGGCAGTAACATTGTATCCTAAGTCACTTAAATGTTTCGAATATACTCCAGAACCAGCCCCGATGTCACATATAGAATCATTAACACTC
>CAYPJH010000218.1:0-4523 GCA_964411035.1 uncultured Methanobrevibacter sp.
AATAGCTTTGAACAATCCTGAAAGAGTATCTGTAAGATTAGCAAAATCCATGAAATTACTAACAAAATTTTGCGGACCAATAGCTACCTTTTTAACCAAATCCACTAATGCTGTTTTAGTACCTTTAAGAATAAAAAACAAGCCTGAAACAGCTATTACTGAAGAAGAATTATCATTAATGCTTGAAGAAAGCAGAGTTGAAGGAAATATTGAAAAAGAAGAGGAAGACATTATTAAACGTGTTTTCAAAATGGACAATCAGAAAGTCGATACAATAATGACTCCAAGAAACAAGATTATCTGGATTGACCTGGAAGATAGTGATGCTGAAAACAAAGAAAAAATCATAAACAGTAAAAGATCAATATTTCCAGTAGCTAACGGTGAATTGGATGATTTTATTGGAGTAGTTCAGGCTAAAGATATTCTTGCAGTTTTATTTAATAGAAAAAATGTTAATCTTGAAGATATTGTGAAAAAACCTATTGTAGTTCCTGAAAATCTTGAATCATTGGAATTGCTTAAACAATACAAGGAAAACAAGGAATATGTTCATATGTCTTTAGTAATTGACGAATTTGGATGTGTAACTGGTTTAATAACCTTAAATGACCTTTTAGAAGGCATTGTTGGAGATATACCTGGTATTGATGAAACAGACGATCCTGTAGCTATTGAAAGAAATGACGGAACATGGCTGATTGATGGAAGATATCAGATAGACAGATTTAAAGAGCTGTTTGAATACCAGAAAGAATTTCCAGATGAAAAAGAGGATAACTTCACCACTATTGCAGGATTCATATTAAGCTTTTGCGGAAAAATACCTGATGAAGGTGAAAAGTTCAGCTATGATAAATTCTGCTTTGAAATAGTAGATATGGACAGCAATAAAATTGATAAGATTCTTGTAACTAAAATAACACCGGAAGAGGAAGAAAATGTATGATTTAATTATTGAAATTGTATTGCTCCTTGTAGGATTTGTTTTTTTAATAAAAGGAGCGGATTATTTTGTAGAAGGGTCAAGCAGCATTGCTGCCCTTTTAAAGATACCTACCATTATTGTAGGGTTAACTATAGTAGCTATAGGTACAAGTGCTCCTGAAGCTGCAGTATCAATTACAGCATCCTTAAATGGAAGCAATGCCTTAGCTGTAAGTAATGTTATTGGAAGTAATATTTTTAACCTGCTTTTCATTATCGGGTTATGTGCAACATTAGGTGAACTGGCTATTGGCCGACAAATGCTTGAAAAGGATTTTCCATTCTTACTTGTAGCTACAGTTGCAATATTTGCATTTATTTTAATTGGCTGGGACATACTTAGAGTTGAAGGAATTATTCTTCTTATCCTGTTCTGTATATACCTATTCTACTTGATTTTCACGGCAAAAAAATCAAAAGATGCACAATATGTTGAAAAACCAAGATTAACACTACCAAAAAGTATTGTTTATGTTATTGTAGGACTTATTGGTATTGTTATTGGTGGAGAATTAGTAGTTAATAATGCATCTGAGCTTGCAATGGCTGTAGGAATGAGTGAAACCCTTGTCGGGTTAACTATTGTGTCAATTGGAACTTCACTGCCTGAAGTTGCCACTTCCCTATCTGCTTTAAAAAGAAAGGAAAATGAATTGGTGCTTGGAAATGTAATTGGAAGTAACCTGTTCAATGTTATTTTTGTACTTGCATTAAGTGCAACCATAAGTCCTATTGTTCTTAAGCCAAATATTTTAATTGATTTAATTTTAATGCTGGTTATTACTGTTCTCTGTTATATTTTCGCAAGAACTGAAGATAAATTTGATAAAAAGGAAGGAATTTTACTCCTTGCGATGTTTTTCATATATATGGCATTTGCAATAATGAGAAATTAATGACAAATGCATATTTATGAAACCAATTTTCCTTCTAATACTTTTTTTAATATTTTTACCGTCTATTGCTGTTGCAGGTAGTGAAGAAGACGCACTGGATGAATTTATTAACCTTGACTGCAACAATGACTCTAAAATAAACATTAGTGAATTTGAAGAGTTTGCCAATATACCGGCAGAGGATTCCTTTTGGAAAGGTTATTCTATTGAAGATATTCTTATTTGTGAATTTGAACATATTGATGAAAATAATGATGGTTTTCTAGATTTTAATGAGTTTAAAATACTTCAATAAGAATAATATTATTTTTTAGATACCGGCAAACGTATTATTGTTCTTAAATTCTCCGGCTTTGCTCTTCTAGGATCTGAGAGGTAAATCTCGTGATGTTTTCTTTCAGCTCCGCTTTCATCAACCAGGTTATTTTCTTCAATGAACTTCTGAATTTTAGCTATTGATGATGCTTCTTCACTATAAGGTCCAACATGCATAATCTGAACACAGTCTCCTTCATTGAACTGGCTGAATTCTGCTTTTGAAAAATCCAAATCCTTCTTCTTTTCACTTGCCTCATCAATTGCCCATTTAAAAAATTTTTCATCTACAAATTCAGGTTGTCTTATCATGGAAATCCATTGCCAATTTTCTCTGTCATCTAAATCTAAGGCCCCTCCTTTTGACCACCATAATCCTTCCAATGGTAAAACAACATATTCAAAGTAATTTTCAGGCTGTTTATTTTTCATTTTACTCATTTTTATAGTAAAACTTAATGAATATAAGATATTCATTGCATTTTGATATTCCTCACTTTGAGGATCACCACTCCCCTGAACCATGATAAAATTCATAGGGGGAATATTAATAAAGTTTGGTTTCTTTTTTGGGTTATAGAATTCTTTAAATTCTTTTTTATAGTCTAGTTTGCTCATTTTAAACATTATTTATTATTATGTAGATGATTATATAAAAATTATTAATAAATTTTCTTGTTCTAAACTGTTTAACAATCATTTGATTTCACTAAATATTGATTTAGCTTTAATTTTAATTTATAATAATGAAAGAGATCTGTGCCAACAATAAAATAGAATTCGTAATCATTAAATAATATGAAAAATTATTACAATAAAAGGTGATAGAATGAACGAAACAATATACTTTGCTGGAGGCTGCTTCTGGGGAGTTGAAGGATATTTTAAAAAAATCCCCGGAGTTGTTAAAACAGAAGTAGGATATGCTAACGGAAATATGGAAAATCCAAGTTATGATGATGTGTGCAGTGAAAGGGCAAACCATGCCGAAACTGTCAAAGTAGAATACTTAAAAGAAGATGTACTTTTAATCGAACTTTTAAATGAATTCTATAAAATAATTGACCCTTACTCTTTAAATAAACAGGGAAATGATATAGGAACACAATATCGGACAGGCATATATTACTTAAACGATACTCAAAAAGAGATTATTGAAAATTTCATTTCAAAAAAACAGTCCGCAACAGATAAAAAGATCCAAATTGAAATAAAACCTCTTGAAAATTTTTACAAAGCTGAAGAATACCATCAAAACTATTTAAATAAAAATCCAAAGGGATATTGCCATATTAATCTTAATGAAGCTGGAAAATACATGGATGAAATTCAACATTTAGGCCCAATACAATATGAAGTAACCCAAAAAAACGGAACAGAAGCACCACACACAGGAAAATATGATAAATTTGATGAAAAAGGATTATATGTAGATATTGTAAGTGGAGAACCACTATTCCTATCAAAAGACAAAATCTATTCAACATGCGGATGGCCATCCTTTAAAAAACCAGTGAAAGAATTAAAAGAAAGAATAGACACATCACACGGAATGATAAGAAAAGAAGTTAGAAGTAAAAAAGCAAATTCCCATTTAGGCCATGTTTTTAATGATATGAAAGACGGATCCAATAGATACTGCATTAATTCAGCTGCTTTGAAATTTATTCCATTTAACGAACTAAAAAAAGAAGGATATGGAGAATATGAAAAATTATTAACTAATACTTGATTAATAATTTTGCTCTCTAATTTTGAAGAATGCTTGTGAATAACCACAAACAGGACATATTTGAGGAGCTTCTTTTCCTTTAAATGTAAATCCGCAGTTTTCGCAAATCCATTCTTCTTCCACATCTTTAGAAAATACTTTATCCTGCTTAATATTATCCAAAAGTTTAATATAACGTTTTTCATGCATTGCTTCAATATTTGCCATCATCCTAAATTTAGCAGCCAATATATCAAAGCCTTCCTCTTCAGCATCATCTGCAAATCCTTTATACATGCTTGTCCATTCATGATTCTCACATGCAATCGCATCTTCAAGGTTTTCAACAGTAGATGGAACATCCCCGCCATGTAAAAATTGAGTCCAAATTAAAGTGTGCTGTCTTTCATTATGAGCAGCCTCTCTAAAAATTTCAGCTATCTGAACATACCCCTCTTCTTCTGCCTTATCAGCATAAAGCTCATATTTAACACGCGCACCAGATTCACCAGCAATAGCTGATTTTAAATTATCTTCAGTTTTTGTACCTTTTAATCTTTTATCAGACATTACTTAACACCTTATAAACTTATTAAATTTAGGATTATATAAAC
>CAYPJH010000219.1:0-1501 GCA_964411035.1 uncultured Methanobrevibacter sp.
TGTAGGTCCATTATAAAAATATAGGTGGGTAAATGGAACAGCAAAATCAATTCAAAATGTCTGAAGAAGATAAAAAAAACACATTTATGGTCATTCCAGCGTATAATGAAGAAGACAGAGTCCAGCCAGTTATTGAAAACATAGCTAAAAAAGGATATAAAATGATCATCGTTAATGATGGTTCTTCAGATAATACCTTAGAAAAACTTAAAGAATCACAAAAAAAATATCCTGATAATATTTTTATTTTAAATCATATTATAAATCAGGGAATGGGTGCTGCTATTGGAACAGGATTAGATGCAGTTTTAAAGCACAATCCTAAATATATTGTTAATATTGATGCTGATGGTCAACATGATATTGATGATATTGATAAAGTTTGCGAACCCTTAGTTAAAGGAAGAGCAGATGCAGTAATTGGGGTTCGTCCTTTTAAGGACATGCCAAATTCTAAGAATTTTGCCAATACAGTAATGAATATCCTTACAAAGGTTTTTTATGGTGTTGATGTTAGTGATTCTCAAACAGGTTTTAGAGCAGTTACTGTTGATGTTTTAAAAAAGATTGAAATGAATGCTCAGGGTTATATTGTTGCTTCTGAGTTTCTAAGACAATTTAAAGAAAATGATGTTAATTTAGAAGAAGTTACAATAACAACGATATACACTCCTGAAACTCAGGCAAAGGGAACCAATGCTATTGTAGGTATTAAAATCATGTTTAGGATGATTAAACACATACTATTTGAATAAAAGGTGATTACTTATGATGATTTATCCAATTGTATTTTCATTAATTCCATTAATAGCTATTATTTATCTATATCATAAAATATCTCAAAAGAAATCTCCGGGTTTTTATATTTTATGGGTGATTATCTGGTTATTTATAATAATTTTTGCATTTGTCCCAGAATTAAGCGGATATGTAGCTAGTTTTTTCGGAATAGATAGAGGGCTTGACTTTCTTTTAATCGTGGCTGTTGTTTTGATGTTTTACTTAATTTTTAAATTATACATGAAAATAGATAAGTTACAACAGGACATAACTAAAATTGTTCGTGAAATAGCATTAAACAATGAAATAATAGAAAAAAATAATGATAAAGAGGAATAATCTTATTTTTTTATTTAACTTTTTTTGAATATTTTTCAATTTTTATATTATTTATTTTATAAACTTTAGATAAAATCTACTTTTTTTTAATTTAACAACACTTTTATTTATTAATAAAATTATATTAATTATTATGATTTATTTTAGGGGATGTACTGCAAGAGAAAAAGAGACAACAATAGCAGATGCAACTGAAAAATTATTAAAATTAGCTAATATTGATTACACTATTTTAGATAATGAATCCTGCTGCGGATCAGTTTTACTTAGAACAGGTTTTCAAGAAGAAGCTTTAAAACAAATTGAAAAAAACAAAGAACAATTTAAAAATCAAAAAATATTAACTTCATGTGCAGGATGTTATAAAACATTTAAACAGGAT
>CAYPJH010000220.1:0-1965 GCA_964411035.1 uncultured Methanobrevibacter sp.
CAAACCCAGGGTTCAGAGAAAGACCCTGGATTATAAGCAATCAAGGAAGATGCACCAATCTGTGGCCTCTGTTCTCATGAGCACACATACACACACGTGCAAACACATACAACACATACACCCACACAAAATAAAAGAGAACCACGAGGAGGAGGTCGACCAGCTGTCCCGACGTGAGCCGGTTACCTTTCTTCTGTCTCTCCTCCCCTCCCCGCCCCGCAGGTTGACCAGTTGGCCGGTTTGCCCCAGCACGACCGGGGTCGACCAGTTGTCCGCATGAGGACTTGGATTTTTTTTCCATACGGCAAGTACGCGGAGGTCGACCAGCTGTCCTGACGTAACCCGGGCGACGGAGGACCGAGGTCGGATAGTTTCTGGATTCGTACGAGCCTTTCTTTCTTTCTTTCTTTCTTTTCCTTCCTTCTTTTTTTTTTTTTTTTTTAATATTTAGTGTTTAGTTTCCGGGGACCCAACTTTCTTTCTTTCTTTCTTTCTTTTCCTTCCTTCTTTTTTTTTTTTTTTTTTTTAATATTTAGTGTTTAGTTTCCGGGGACCCAACGTCTTTTTTATTTATTTATTTATTTATTTATTTATTCATTCTTACTTGGTGCGATCTAACCCAGCGCCCCATGCGCGCCACTCGAGCTCGCTACCGCTTGAGCCACACCCCCCGCCCCTAAGTTTCTTTATTTATATATCCGTCTCTCTCTCTCTCTCTCTCTCCCTCTCTCCCTCTCCCTCTCTCTCTCTTTTCCCTGCCCCCCTCACCCTATTTATTACTCCTTTCCTCCTCCAACACACGCCCCGCCCCCCCTCCCCGGAGGTCGACCAGTTGTCTCAATGTGAAATCTGCCTGGATGAGTACCCGTATTGGTGCTTCTCGTTTGACTCGGTTCGATGCGGGACTGAGACTGCTACTGGACATTCGAACGCATTGCACTCTACCTACACAGGTATATTCACAGCCCTAGATGATTGGTTTCCTTTTTTGGTTGGGGGCGGGGGCGGGGGCGGGAGCTTGTTTGATTCTTTGCCGCGCTGGTTTATTTCCTCTTCCCCTCCCCCTCTCCCCCCCCCCCCCGCAGGTTGACCAGTTGGCCGGTGTGCCCCAGACCGACCCAGGTCGACCAGGTGTGCATTCATACACGCCTTTTCTTTCTTTCCTTCCTTTTTTTTTTTTTTCTTATTAATATTTATTGTTTAGTTTTCGGTGGACCCAACATCTTTATTTTATTATTATTATTTTTTAACTTATTTTTATTTATTCTATGTTTTATTTGGTGCGATCTAACCCAGCGCCCCATGCTACCGGTTGAGCCACACACCCAGCCCCTAAGTTTCACCCGTCCCCCTTCCTCTCTCTCTCTCTCTCTCTCTCTCTCTCTCTCTCCCTCTCTCTTTTCCTTGACCCCCTCATCCTATTACTCCTTTCCTCCTCCAAGGCAACACACACACACAAACACATATATCCCGGAGGTCGACCAGTACACCCCCAACGAAAGAGGTCGACCAGTTGTCCCAATGTAAATACTGCCTGGGTAAGTGAAATTATGAGTGTTTTTCTTTTGATTGGGTTTGATGTGGGACTGGGAGTGCTACTGGAGTTTTGACGCATTGCACTCTGCCTGCCTCATCCTCCCGAGTCCCTGGGATTACAATCCTGTGCCACCAGGGGCATCTGTGTGCAAAATGGAGTTCGCAGACTCCTCTTGTCTCATTTCTTCCTCTGTTTTCCTCCTCCTCCCCCTCCCCCCGCCCTCCCCTCCCCCTCCCCCACCCGCACCCTAACCTCCCCCTCCCCTCCGCTCTCCCTCTCCCTCTCCTCCTCCTCCTCCTCCTCCTCCTCCTCCTCCCCCTCCTCTTCCTCCCCCCATCCCCCCCCCCGCCCAAGTTAATTTGTCAATGGATTCTATTTAGCTATAAGTGACGGTAGGCTGACTCCACGAATATTCCTTATTTCAAGTG
>CAYPJH010000221.1:0-2655 GCA_964411035.1 uncultured Methanobrevibacter sp.
CTAAAAATTCTTGAATATCAGGTGCATTAATTCCTGCATGTGCTCCTCCATTCATCATATTACCTAATGGATAAGGAAGTTCATTAACAAAGCTTCCTCCAATATATTTATATAAAGGTAAACTATATGAAGAAGCAGCTGCTTTGGCAACAGCCATTGAAACAGCTACTGTTGTATTACCACCAATAGCTGAAAGGTTATTTGTTCCATCAACCTCTTTTAATAATTCATCAATAGTTGAATGATCTTCAGCATCCATTCCGATTAATTCAGATGCAATAACTTCTTCAACTTCACTTATTACCATGTCTACTCCACCTTCAGGGAATGATACTACTTCTCTTGAACCAGTACTTGCTCCACTTGGTGCAGCAGCACGACCAAACCCGCCCCATGTAAGTACATCAACTTCTACAGTTGGGTTTCCTCTGCTGTCCAAAATTTTACGAACTTGAACATCTTCTATTATACTATCCAAAAAAAAACACCTCAGTGTTAAGTTAATTTATTACCATCCGAACTATATTTTAACAAAAATTAGTAAGTCGCTTAATAGTTTCCAAAATGGTATTTTTTATTTTTTTTAACTTGATTAAAATTGAATAAATAGAAAAACTATTTATTCTTCCTTAATCACATCTAATGGTAACTTATCTTCTTTAAGCTCTAAGTAAGCAATATCAATAGGGTCTAAGATGTTTAATTCTTTTGCTTTTTTCTCAACATCCTCATCTAAAGGAGCACCCATAGAAATTTGAATTGCTCTAGCACCAAGAAGTCTAGCTTTTTCAAATCTTGTTAAATTTTTTATATTCATTTTATTACTCCAATTTTTAGGCATATGTTACCAAGATTAAAACATTATAAAAATTATCCCTACAACTTGTTTGAAATTATTCCCATGTTTCTACATGAGAAATTAACATTCTTCTACAGCAATATCTATTTAAACCTAAATCATCAAGAATATCTTTTGATTTTTCACCTGCAGCCAACCTATCATTATATTCATTGAAATATGCTGAAACAGGTTTTCCGCAACTGGAACATCTTATAGGAATCATTCATATCATCTTTTAAATTTATTAAATTGAAAAAAGTACAGAGTTTATCTGTAACTTTTTTGTTTACGTGCTCTTGCTCCAGGACCACCATATTTTTTAGGTTCAGATCTTCTTGGATCTCCTACTAACATGGTTCTGTCATATTGAATGAACTTTTCTTTTAAGTTCATGTCTTGAGACCAGTTTACAAGTCCTTTTGCAATTACCATACGTGCAGCTTCAGCTTGACCCATTACTCCTCCACCAACTACATTAATATTGAAATCTACTTCTTTAGCAAGATCTCCTGCAATGGTTAATGGTTCGAGTAATTTTAAACGTGCAAGTTCAGGGGAGTACAATTCTAAAGGAATTCTATTAATTCTAACTTTTCCAGTTCCTTCACGAACAGTACCTCTTGCAATAGCTGTTTTACGTTTTCCACTGGTATGTTCAACTTTTACCATAAATTACACATCCTTAATTTAGAAAGTAGCTCCTAAAAGTTTAGAAACTTCTCCTAATTCAATTCCTTTTTTAAGGTTTTTAAATTCTGCTTCTGGAATATTTACAATTTCAGCATCAGCATATTCACTAGGTACACCTACAAATGCTTTTAATCCTTTGTAAGCACTGCGGCCTTTTGCTTTTTTAAATGGTAACATTCCTCTAACAGTTCTTCTGAATATATCATCTGGTCTTCTAGGATATTTAGGACCTAAATCACGAGGATTAGATATACTTGCCCTGTCTACTCTTTGTTTATATTTTGCATAAGCCCAATCCTTATTACCAGTAATCATAATTTTTTCAGCATTGAGAACTACAACTTCTTCACCGTTAAGAAGATTTTTACTAATAATACTAGCTAATCTTCCTAATACATGTCCCTCTCCATTTATAATCATTAAAACACACATCCTGAATTATTCCATAATGATAATGTTGCTTCCTTTAGGATTAGTTTCCATAATTTCATCAATAGAGATACATTCTCCACCAGCATTTTCTATTTTTTCTTGAGCCCTAGCTGAAAATTTAAAAGCAACAACATTAATGCTTTTATCTAAACTTCCATTAGATAATACTTTACCTGGAATTAAAACAGTATCATCAGCATTTGCAGTTCTTGCAATATCTGAAAGATTAACTTCAGCTGTTCTTCTATTAGCTCTTGAAAGTCTTCTAGCAACATCTTTCCAAATAGCTGCATTTTCACTTTTAGATTTTTTGTTAAGTTTTCTAATAAGTTCAATAAGGTTAGGATTTGTTTTTGTTAATTTCTTAACCATTATTTACCCTCCATTTCAGTGAAACTGACAAATTTCTCTGCTTTTTCAGTTAATATATCGCATGCTTGTAATAAAACCTCTTTAGGAGGCATTGATCCATCAGTTTCAATTCTAAATATAAAATCATTATTATGATACCCTACATTAATGTAGTTTAAGCCATTTTGTTGTGAAGCTCTAACGCAACTTTTACACATACTGCAATCTTCAATATCTAAAATTTTAATTACTTTAGATCTTCTATCAGCTTTTAAAATACCTCTAGGACATGCACTTGCACAGTCATAATCAATATCAGTATCTTCATTAAAAGTTATTTT
>CAYPJH010000222.1:0-2567 GCA_964411035.1 uncultured Methanobrevibacter sp.
ATGGTCCCCAAGACTATGGGCCACCACCTGTTGCAAAAGACTTAATGCCTTCAGGCTTTAAAGATGAACCTCCACCTACACCTGATTCTCAGAGTAGTGAGGGCTGTTCACAGGCCTTAAAACTGGGCCCATAAAATTAACCTCTGACACTTAGTCAGAAAGTGGATTATGAACTATTCATTGTGTTAAAGGATTATTGGCTTCAAAATATAAAAGTTTATTTTGAATGGTTTATGTTTTTAGAATGAAGCTGCCTTGGCGCAGTACACATTTTGAGCCAAAATATTTTCCCCCTAAATATCCCCCACTTAAGCTAGAGTATCCTTCCAACTTTAAAACGTGCAATAAGGAATACCTTTGTTTTAGTTAATGTAGCATATACGATTGCTAAATGATTTAGAATGTCATAATTATGGACATTTCCTGTGGAAATGCTTTAAGAACATGTATTTCCATTATCCTATTTTTAGTGTATTCCAGTTGATAGAGAAATGGTGTTTTATAAGCTTGATTTTTTCCTCTTCCAATATCTGGTCACAGAGACTGTTATGCTAAAAATGTTTACTCAAAGATCATAAACTTCATTTTCCTTCTTGCTGAAGTTCTTTGTTGTAATAGTTCATAAAAAATTGTTTATTAATATTTCCCAAGTGTCTGTTGATTCATTGGATCGTCATGAGACTTTGTGCCATTGGGGAAGCATGTAAACTCACTCTCAGAACTGAAGATGGTGACTTGGCAGCATATTCCCTGTTGCTCACTGTTAAGGAGGCTGGACCTTGGTCAACTGTGGACTTCTACAGAGGATTTCTTTTACTTGTGAGAAGTCTTGTGGCTCTATTTTTGTAGCACATTCATGTACTTTTTTCTAACCATTGTCCATGTGGGAATGGGTTTCTGAGAATGAGTTTACATTAGTAGCAAGAGTTGTTTGACCTGAAGTTCTACTGATTTTGCCATTATTGCATTATAACAGTAAAATATAAGGTGGTATGTTGTGTCTATAAAAAATAAGGAAATTTCTTTTTAAAAATGTACACACACACTCTTCTCTTTCCCATACCTTGCCACTGATTTTCAAGGAATATGATTAAAAAAATTAGAAAAGTATAATCCTCTGAGAAAGAATGAATGAAACTCTAAGGCTTATAATGTCTTTAATCAGCAAATATGGGCTGAATTAAATTCTTTTTTTTTTTTTTTGATAGATACTCAAATATATTTTATTTAAAAATCAATTAAAGCAAGTCCTGAATCTGTAACTACTGTCTTTAAAACAATGTTTCTAAGAACTAGCTCTCCAGAGCTGTAATTTTAATTACGGCAATTTTAACAGTACATTTTAAGAGGTTTAAGATTTAAATAAAATTATAAAAGCCTGGTACTTTTGTTTACTGCTAGACCATATTCTTCCATTCTTTTAAGTTCTAGAAAGTAATAGGATTGTTGAAACCTACAACATAACATATCATTGTTCTTTTTATGTCCCCTAAGTATTCTGAAAATAGGGGCAAAAGCTTCAGTTTGAAACAAAATCTCTGTGAAACAAAATCTCTAAACTACTGAAGAATTCAATCTACATAACCTCCATTTAATATCAGAAGCAGCAGCTGTGTGTAAGAGGAAAACCATATAATAGCTTATGCCATTTTTAACCATGTAAAATAAAATTTAAGTCACAAATACCAATTTTGAACGTATCTTTCAACCTCTACAGGTCACAAGGCAATGCTGAAGTTACTATAACTTCTAATTTTAAAATAGCATTTAAATAAAGGTGATGTCAGTTAGGAAGATAGATTTTCAAGGAAAGGCAGATTTATGTTTTTATTCAAAGCAACAGTAGTTTTCCCTCTAAAGCCTTTTTTGTATTTATTCTATTAGTAAGCTATAATGTGTTCTACGTAGTTTATCTGAGCAGTTCTGAACCCACCCAATAGTTGCCTCTCCTTACATCCATCTGATTGTACCACTTCTGTAGCAAAGCCCAAGGTAGCTGCCCATATACAGGTTGTGTAGAGAATACTGTCCCTTGATTCAATTATACTTTTGTATCTCAAAAGTTTTAGAAGTCCTCTCCAGAAAATTGTGTTTGAGTTTAGTTACTAAAATCATTTCATTTGTGAAGCAGTAGTGTTTCAACCTGAAAGTATTACTGCTATAGTTGTAATTATTGTCCAGTGACTCATCCCCTCCCACACTAGAAAGTAAATTTAAACAACTAATTTGTGAGATACAGATTGTTTTGTGTTAATTGCTTCAAGATAAAATCACCTTTTTTGGGGGGGAGGAGGTTTGGTCATTCAGGTCTGAATTAAAGCTAAGCTGATGACAATGTTCAATTTAAGTTCATTTAATGCTGATGAAAGACATTCATACAAAGCATCCTTTTTTTTTTCATATAATCCCATCCTTTGGTGGCAGCTGGGGTTGTGGCTCAGTGGTAGAGTACTTGCCTAGCACAGGCAAGGCCCTGGGTTTAATCCTCAGCACCACATAAATAAATAGAGGTTAAAATAAATAAAGCACTCTTATGTGAAGGATGCTAAATGTTCATATAAATTTTC
>CAYPJH010000223.1:0-7584 GCA_964411035.1 uncultured Methanobrevibacter sp.
GTTCTCTTGCATCTAAAGATATTATAGAAGTGGAAAAAGAAGTGGAAGAGCTTTTATCATTAACTGATGATGGTAAAAATTATGCAGAATTTGGTTTGCCTGAAAGAAGGGTTCTTGATGTGTTGGTTAATGAAAAGTCTATTCCAATGGGAGAGCTTTCTGAAAAATCAGGTATTGATAAAAAGGATACTGGAATTGCTATTGGCTGGTTAAATCGTAAACATTGGGCTAAAGTTGATAAGGGCGTTATTAATATTACTGATGTTGGCCTTGACTGTGCAGAAAAGTTAGGTGATGATGAAAAATTGCTTAAAAAGCTTTTTGAAACTGATTTTATTGTTAAAAATGATCTTGATGATGATTTATTGGAAGGTCTTAAATTAATTAACAATAGGAAAAATCTTTTGGATAATAAGAAGAATACCTCACATTCTTTTAAATTATTGTCTAAAGGAGAATCTATTTTAAATGTGGGTTTTGTAATTCAAGAACAAGCTACCCAGTTAACTCATAAACAACTTAAGGATGGGGATTGGAAAAATCTTCAGTATAGGCCATATGATATTAATGCAGAAGCACCTAAGATTTTCCCAGGTAAGGAACATCCTCTTAGAAGAATTATAGAAGAGATAAGGGAAATATTTCTTAATCTTGGATTTACAGAGTCAAACAGGCCTATTCTTGATTCTGCATTCTGGAATTTTGATTCACTTTTCCAACCTCAAGATCATGCAGCTCGTGAAATGCAGGATACATTTTATGTTAAAAATCCATTGACCTGTGATTTGCCTGATGATGAAGATCTAGTTAATTTAACAGCTACTGTTCATGAAAATGGAGGAAATACAGGTTCTATTGGTTGGCAGTATGACTGGGACAGGGATGTTGCATCTCAAAGCGTTCTTAGAACCCATACTACAGGTGTTTCTACAAAATATTTATATGAAAATGAACCACCATTTAAAATGTTCTCTGTTGGCCGTGTATTTAGACGTGAAACAATAACCTATAAACATTTACCTGAATTCCATCAGGTTGAAGGAATAGTTGGGGCTCCTGGAATCAGCTATCAAAATTTACTTGGAACCTTAAAGGAATTCTATAAAAAATTAGGTTTTGAAGTAAGGTTCAGACCGGCATATTTCCCATATACTTATTTATCAACAGAATGTGAAGTTTATTTAGAGGATAAGGGAGCATGGATTGAACTTGGAGGATCTGGAATGTTCAGACCAGAAGTTCTTGAACCATTAGGCGTTAATGTTCCTGTTCTTGCATTCGGTCTTGGTATTGAAAGATTAGCTATGATTCGTTATGATATCTCAGATATTCGTATGCTTTATAAAAGTGATATCAAATGGCTTAGAGAGCTTCCAATTACTAATGGAATTGATTTATAATAGATATTAGATAGTGGTGGAATGTCAGTTAAAATTAAATCATGGAATGTAAATGGAATAAGGGCAATCAATAAAAAGGATGCTTTCTGGGATTGGTTTAATGTTAATGATGGGGATATTATTAATCTGCAGGAAATTAGAGCCCATATTGATGATATCCCAAAGGAATTATATTATGTAAACGGTTATAGTTCATTTTTCACTGCTGCTGAGAGGAAAGGCTATAGTGGCGTTGCCACCTATAGTAAATTTGAACCGGTTAATGTTTTTCATGGTCTTGGAGATGTAGAATTGGATAAGGAAGGCAGGTTACTTAGATCTGACTTTGAAAATTTTACATTGCTCAATATCTATTTTCCAAACAGTGGATCTAAGGGCATTAAAGTAGATAAAAAAATTAGGTTTTGCAATGCTCTTACAGATTATGTTATGGACCTTAGAGATGAAGGTAGAAGTATTGTAATATGCGGGGACGTTAATATAGCTCACGAACCAATTGATTTAAAAAATCCTGATAAAAATAAGAAAAATGCAGGGTTTTTACCTGCTGAGAGATGTTGGCTGTCTGAATTTTTAGATTTGGGCTTTATAGACACATTCAGATATTTGCATCCTACAGAAGAGAAGTACTCCTGGTGGAGTTATAGATATAATGCAAGATCCAAGGGTATTGGCTGGAGACTGGACTATTTTTTTGTTAGCGATGATTTGAAAAATAAAATACTTTCTGCTGAGATTGAAGATAATGTAATGGGTTCTGATCACTGTCCGGTTACTTTGGAATTGGATTTATAGGATTGTGTTTATATCACTTATATTTTCAACAATCTTTATATCTAACTTTTCTTTTTTTATTCTTATTTTTTCAGATTCAGTTACATTTGAATTTACAAGAATAGCGCTCATTCCAGCTTCAACAGCACCTAATGCGTCTTCTATAAATTTATTTCCAATCATAACACTTTTTTCAGGGTCTGCTTTCATTCTTCTAATAGCTTCTTCGTAGATTTCTTTACTAGGTTTTGAATATCCGACTTCTTCTGAAGTAATTACTTCATCAAAGAATTGATAAACGTTTAATCTTACAAGTTTTTCCCATTGTTTAATGGTAATTCCATTGGAAATAACTCCTAGTTTGTAGCCCTGACTTTTTAGATAAATTAGAATATCAATTGTTTTTGGAAATGGCCTTAAAAGTGAAAATTTAACATTATGGTAGGTTATCATTCCAAGAGCAACAAGCATAGGGTCTTCCTTACCTAAAAGAGCTTTTGTTAGAACATTGAAATGTCTATCATAATTTGAACCTTTTTCTTTAATAACAGTTTTCAATGTTAAATAAGCTATATCCTTTTTAAGTGGAAGTCCATTGTCAACCATTATTTCAATTGCTGCTCTTCTTGCTGTTTCTGCAAATTTTGAAGTGTCAAGTAAAGTATCGTCAACATCAAAAAATACAACACTTTCGTTTGCTTTATCTGTTTTTTTCATATTGATATTTACTTTTATCAATATCCATATTTAAAAATTTTTATATGTCAAAGTCAATATTATTATTCAGGTGTTATTAATTGCAAGATGGAATTGAACAGTTGGCCCTAGAAAAAAAGATTAAAAATCAAGCTAAATTATTCATTGATCATATTAACTCACAATTGCCTGAAAGTATGGAACTTGAATATGAGGGGTTTTATAGAAGAGGCTTTTTTGTAAGCAAAAAGAGATATGCTGTTATTGAAGATGGTGAGATAATAGCTAAAGGTCTTGAAATTGTAAGGAGAGATTGGGCTCCTGTTGTTAAGACTACTCAGGAAAATGTTTTAATGGCTATTCTTAAGGACGGTAATACTCAAAAGGCAGTTGATGAAGTTAAAGCTGTTTTAAAAAAGATTAAGAATGGGGATATTGATAAAAAAGACCTGATTATCCACACTCAAATTACTAAACGATTAGATGATTATAAGCAGATAGGACCTCATGTGCTGGCTGCAAGACAGATTGAAGATCATGGAATTAAGGTAGGTAAGGGAACTATTGTTCAATATATTATTGTTAAAGGTAAAGGTCCTATTAGTCAAAGAGCAGTTCCTTATGAGTATAGTGAAGGAAAGGAATATGATAGGGATTATTATATTAATAATCAGTTAATTCCTGCTGTTTTAAGGATTATGGGTCCTTTAGGTTATACTAAAAGTGATCTTGAAGATTTTGTTCGCGGTGAATATCAGCAAAGTTTGGATGCATTTTTCTAATAAGTTTATATATTAGAAAAAAGTAATATTTAATTATCATTATTCTTAATGATGCTTTTTTGCTCTCAAAATTTAAGTTATTATATATTTCTTGTCAAATAATTTAAATGAAAGCATCTTTAAGATTGCGATTACTTATTTATTTAAATTTTAACATTTTATTTAGGTGAAAAAATGGCAATTTCTCAAGGAAAATCAATAAGAAGCCCATCTGGTGCTAGACTTAAAGCTAATCGTGGAAAAAGAAAAGCTCAATTAGGTAGAGAACCAGCTGAAACAAGAGTAGATGAAAAAAGATTGAAAAAAATAAGAACTCGTGGTGGAAATGAGAAACTTAGATTAGCTACAGGTAATAAGATTAATGTAACTAATTTAGATAATAATAAAACTTCTGTTTTAGATATTTTAGGAGTAATTGAAAACAGTGCAAACCCAAACTATGTAAGAAGGAACATTATTACAAAAGGGGCAATTGTAGAAACTCCTGAAGGTAATGCTAAAGTAACATCAAGACCTGGTCAAGATGGTGTTATTAACGGTATTTTAATTAAAGAATAATTTCTCTTTCTTTTTTTTATTTTTAATTTTAATTTAATGGGATATGCTAGTTATTTGTTAGCATATTGCACTTCTTTTCTTTATTTGTTTTGTAGACAATTAATTACTCAAAACTTGATTGATAATTCTTATTTTCTTTATTTTTAATTTAAATGTAGTAAAATGCATATTATCAACTATTGAAAATTAACATGGAATTTAATAGTCCTTGAGTTCAACAGATTCACCTAATACCTTGAAGACAAAAATCACCGACTACAAGTAATAAAATAGAAAACAGCTTCATAAAAAACTTTTCAAAACACATAAAAAGAATTGCAAAACAGTAACAGGAATAATAAAAAGATTCCTGGTGAAATTAAAGTATTGAAACATTATGAAAAAACACAAAAACACAAAAGTTTTTGACAGTACTTTTTATATATCCTTGAGTAATATAATAATAAAATTAAAGGAGACATAGTTTATGGGTAGAGTAAATATTAATCCTGAAGCTTTAAAGTGGGCTAGAGAAGAAGCCGGTTATGATTATTCTAATTTACCTAATAAGATTAAACCAAAATTTGAAGAATGGGAATCTGGTAAAACTATGCCTACTTGGAAACAATTATGTGATATTAGTAATTATTTTAAAAGACCAACTGCATTCTTTTTTAGAAAAAATTTGCCTAAACATTTAACATTGGATTTTATTGAATATAGAAAATTGGATAATTTGGAATATCAAATCAAATCTCCTAATTTAACTTTGGGAATACATGATGTAATTGCAAAAAGAGGCATGTATATTGAATTATTAGAGAATATGCATTATCCTAAAACTTCCTTCTCAAAATTTAAATTAAATTCCAATAATGTTTATACATTGGCAAACCATATTAGAAAAATACTAAATGTAGATTTGGAAGAACAAAAATCTTGGCTATATGTTAACAATAGAAAAAATACTAAACATTATAATTTTCTCAATCAATGGAAAGATAAACTTAGTGAAGAATTAGGAATTTTAATATTCGAAGTACCAAGAGTTTCTTTAGATGAAATGAGGGCATTATGTATTTATTACGATGAATATCCTATTATTTTATTAAATAGTGCAGATTCTCCAAATGCAAGAATATTTTCACTATTCCATGAATTAACTCATTTGTTATTAGGAGAAAGTGCAATTTGTGATGTTGATAAAAATAATTCTAAAGAATGGTTATGTAATTCAGTAGCAGCACAATTTTTAATTCCAAAAGAAGATTTATTAAATAAGTCTATTGTTAAACATAATATTTCAAAAGAATGGACAAATAAAGAATTATGGGACATATCTAACGAATATGGAGTAAGTAAACATTCAATATTACTTAGATTAATTAATTTAAATAAAGCTCATCAAGAATCATATGCTATTTTTAAAAGAGAATGGGATGAAGACTTCAAAAAGGAAAAAGATAAAAAATCTGGTGGAGGAAACCCTGTTCGTAACCAAGTTAAATATAATGGAAAATTATATTCTTCCTTATTACTATCTGCTTATGAAGCAGGTGTTTTGTCAAGTGTTGACTTCTCACAGGGAATTGGTCTTAGATTAAAACATATAAACGAGTTATATGAACAATTATTTGGGTGATTATTAAATGGAAAGTTATGTTTTTGATACTGATGTTATTATCAATTTAAAAATGTTCAATCCTAGAGTATTTAAGTCATTATGGAATAACTTACACAATATGATTGGTAATGATATTATTTATTCAGTTCTAGAAGTACAACGTGAAATATCAAGCATTGATGATGCTGTCAAAGAAAAATGGGATGAAATACATAATAATCTTGGTTTTTTTGTTGATTTATCTGAAAAGAATAATCCAATGGAATATTGGTCAGTAATGAAAAAATTGGAATCATTTGAAATTTTTCAGAAACATGGAGAAAATAAAAAATATTGGGCAGACCCATATCTTATTGCAGTAGGAATGGTTGATGGGAGTACAGTTGTCACAAACGAATCTATTAATAAACATCAAAAACGTAAAATTCCTTTTGTATGTGAACAAATTGATGTAAATTGTGTTAATTTCGATGAATTTATGATTCTTCAAGGTTGGGAATGGTAATTGTAATTTATTAATTCTATCAAACAAAATAATATATTATAATAGTTATATACAGTATTATTATAAGTTTTAGCTATTCTTCTTTTACTTTTAGAGTTGTTCTTCCAAAAATATAAAAATATTGCTCTAAAATTTTAATTTCTGATTTTAAGTTATAAATTTTGAATTTTGGATGATGCTCTTTTTTATAATATTCTTTAACATTAATGTTCAAAAGTATACATTTTAACTGCCAAAAAATCAACGAATCAATTATCACCTAAGTTTTTGAAAGTGCCCCAATCAATTGTTTAATAATAATTATATACTTTATAAAACAAATACTACTTTATTAATTTCTATGGAGATAAAATGTCAGATAATAAAATTAGTATGAATCATGGTGCTGGTGGAGAAGTAATGGCTAATTTAATCTCTAAGTCAGTTCTTGATAATATCACTAAAAAAAGTGTAAATGGTGGAGTGAGTTTAGAAGATTTGGATGATGGTGCTACAATTCCATTAGGTGATTATGAGATTGTAATTACAACAGATGGCCACACTATTGATCCGTTATTTTTCCCTGGAGGAGATATAGGGAGAATTTCAGCTTCAGGTACAATAAATGATGTTGCTGTTATGGGAGCAAAGCCACTAGCTATTTCAAATGCTATTATAATGCAGGAAGGTTTTCCAATAGAAGATTTAGATAGAATAATCAAATCTCTTGATGAGGCTTGTAGTGAAGTGGATGTTGCTGTAATAACCGGAGATACTAAGGTTGTTAATCAGGGAAGTCTTGACGGTATTGTTATGGTAACAACAGGTATTGGAATAGCTTCCAAAGGTGAAGTTGTAAGGGATTCAACCTTAGAGGTTGGAGATAAAATAATTGTTACAGGAACTCTTGGTGATCATGGAATTAGCTTAATGTCTTTTAGAGAAGGTTTTGGTTTTGAAACAGACTTAAAATCTGATGTTGCTCCAATGTGGAATGTTATTAAAAAGGCTTTGGATGTTGGAGGCGTTACTGCTATGAAGGATCCTACACGTGGAGGATTTGCAAATGCCATTAATGAGATGGCATCTAAATCAGGTGTTGGAATACGCCTTGATCAGGATGCAATTCCAATTCGTGAAGAAGTTAGAGCAGCTTCTGAAATGTTAGGTATTGATCCTTTTGAAGTAGCTAATGAAGGTAAAGTGGTTATGGGCGTAAAGGCGGATAATGCTGAAGAGGTTCTTAAAGCTATTAGAAGTGAAAAATATGGTGAAAATGCAGCTATT
>CAYPJH010000224.1:0-2431 GCA_964411035.1 uncultured Methanobrevibacter sp.
TTCCTTTCATTAAAACCATATTTATTTTAACTGGATTAAGGCCAATGCTAGCTGCTTTTATAAGACCTTTTTTAACTTTTTCAAGATAATCTTTTTTGGTGATGAATTCGTATGTTTCATGGTTTAAACTATCCAAACTTACATTTACCCTATCAAGCCCTGCATTTTTTAAATCCTGACTATACTTTTCAAGCAGCACACCATTAGTTGTTAAAGATATGTCTTTAAAGTCTAAAGTTGATATTTTTTCAACAATTTCAACAATGTCTTTTCTAATTAATGGTTCTCCTCCAGATAGTCTTATTTTTTCAACACCGAGGTTTTTAGCAATTCTACATATTTCATATATCTCGTCAGGGGTCATTTCATCTTTTGAATTTTCCATTCCGTCATGATGACAATATATGCAGTCTAAGTTACATAGATTTGTTAAAGTAATCCTTAAGGATATTATTGGTCTTTGATATTGGTCTTTTACATGTTTCATAAAAATCATTTTTTAATTTTTATTATAAGGGTATCTATTTTTTCAACACCAAATTTTTCTGTATTCAGTGATTTAATCATGCCATAAATAGTTTCTTTTATTATTCCACATACAAAATCATTGATTTTAAGGGGGTTATTATTCAAATTTAAGCTGATTTCTGCTTCATTCATATTTTCAGGATTTATCTTTTCAATTTTAATAGTAAGTGTTTTTAAATCATTTATATCAGAGGGTGTTTTAAGTGCAGTTACCATTCCTAATATGGTTTCTCTTAGGATGTTACTTGTAAACTTGTTTAATCCGATTTCTTTATTGTCAATTGAAAGTTGGATTCTATCATTAGCATATGAATACATTCTATTCATCTCCGTTTTTTATGAGTATTTCTATGTTATTCATATCTTCTGCTCCGAAATTTTTAAGATTCAATGTTTTTAACATTCCAATTATTGTTTTCTTAATAAAATCACTTACAAATTCATTAACTCCAACTACTTTTCCATCAACAGATAAAGATACATCTACAGAGTCTAATTCATCTATTTTTAAGTTTCCTTTTATAATTTCCTTTGCAATTGAATCTCCATCATTATATCCGCATTCTTTATTATATAATGTGTTTACAATTCCATAAGCTTTTTCTTCTATGGTGTTGATTAATTCTTCAATTTGTAAAGGGGTTATTTCAAATGAGTTAACTTCTGCAATTGTGTATTCATCAACAACATCTGGTGTTGTAGCTATTTTTGGATAATTATACTTTTTAAACCCTTCAATTACTACAAAATCAACATTTCCCATTAGTTCTATTAAAAATAGCAGCCTATCTAAATCCATTTTTTCTTTTACATTAAAAAAGGATGTAGATCCGATTCCAACAACTATCTCGGATCCTGCCTGTTTATGTCTCCAGGTGTCTGTATTTTCTTTATCCATTTCCATGGTGTGGTGGGAATGTTTTATAGTAGCTACATTATATCCTCTTTTTTTTAAAGCTTTTATGATTTTTATTGTTAGTGATGTTTTACCACTATTTTTTCTGCCTACTACTGAAACTACTCGCATGATGTTTACCCTGTCGAATTTGATTATTTTAAATAATAATATATATTTTATTATTACTATTTAATTAATTTTAATGTGTACTTACTACACATTTAGGGTAGGATTTAAAAATTTCAAATAAAAATGACTATTTAATATTACTTTTTTTATAATTTGTATTACATTTTTTTCTAAAAATCCTTCAATGTTATTATTCTGATTCTTTATTTAATTTAATAAGTATTTATAAATCTGTTTTTAATTATATAAGAATTTATATTTTCTTTTTACTGTTGTTGGGGGCATATTTGTCAATATTGATGTTTTCAAATGTGTGGATACTACACGCCAATATATATGATTTTCTATTTGATTCTAGCCAGTAAGTATTTATAAACTAAAAACATATGTGTATATATTACACATGGTGGATTAAATGCCAAAACATATTGCATCTGGTTTAAAATACTTGGCAGCTGTCAAGTTAAAAGAACAAGGTAAAAGTCAGCAATATATTGCTAACGAATTAGGTATTGATAGGTCTACTGTTTCCCATTATCTAAATGGTAGAAACCTGTCTTGGAACTCAATTGATGTTGCTAAAACAATCACAGAACTATCTCCTGTTGATTTTTTATCAATGTCAAAAGCTTTGTTTGATGAACCTGAACAATGTCGTAAAATTGTGAAAATCTGTCAAGACAAACAATTTGACGGACATGTTGGCAATACTTGTATTGGCTGTGGATTGTGTGTAAATTTGTGTTTTATGAATTCTATAAAACTAGAATCTCTTAATGCCCAAATAAACTCGATGAATTGTTGCGGTTGTTATCTGTGTGTAGATGAATGCCCAACAAATTCAATATATATTTTGGTGATTTAAAATGTTCAATA
>CAYPJH010000225.1:0-2452 GCA_964411035.1 uncultured Methanobrevibacter sp.
GTTCCTATTTATCTGTTATCTGACTATTATTTTTTATTTTATGTATTATTGAATTTTAGTTAAATTTTTAATTGTTTTTACTATAATATCTGTTTATTTTAATTTTTTTTAAAATATTAACTTGTAATTATTACTTTTTCATAAAAATTCAAAACTAAAATAAAATTTATGTTTCCAGCAAATATTTTATAGTTTCAATCTTATATTTATATTTTAAATCAATAAAATCCTGGTGTGATAATGATAAGTCAAATTAAAGAATATATGGAGAATAGTCGGAGTAGGATGATTAATTTAGAGAAGAAATTAACTGAAATTCCTGCATTATCTCCTCTAAATAACGGTGATGGCGAGTATGAAAAAGCACAGATACTACTAAAATGGCTTCGCGAAGCAGGTTTTAATAATATTGAAGTATTTGAAGCGGCTGATGAAAGGGTAAGCTCTAAAATCAGACCAAGTATTGTTGTAACGGTTCCAGGTGAGGTAGACAGAAGTATTTGGCTTATGACACATTTGGATGTTGTACCTCCGGGAAATTTATCACTTTGGAAAACAGATCCATGGACATGTATTGAAAAGGACGGGAAGTTGTATGGTAGAGGATGTGAAGATAATCAACAGGGAGCTGTTTCATCTATATTTGCAGCACTTTATTTTATAGATAATAAAATCACTCCCAAATACACTATTAAACTTTTATTTGTGGCAGATGAAGAAAATGGAAGTGAATACGGGTGCAGGTGGTTAATTAATAACACAGACTTGTTTAAAGAAGATGATTTGGCAATTATTCCAGATGGTGGGGATGTAAAAGGTGAAACTATTGAAATAGCTGAAAAACATATCTTATGGATTCGTTTTCATATTGCCGGAAAACAGGCCCACGGATCAAGACCGGATACTGGAGCAAATGCATGTTTGGCAGGAGCTGATTTGGCTTTAAGAATACATAATCTTGAGAAAACTTTTAATGAAACAGATGATTTATTCAATCCTGATTATTCAACATTTCAACCAACAAAACACGAAGCAAATGTTGAAGGAGTTAATATTATTCCTGCAGAGGAAGTCTTTTACATGGATTGTAGAATTATACCTTGCTATAGCTTGGATGAAGTTTTAAAAGAAATCAACAGGAAATGTTTTGAAATTGAAAAGGAATATGGTGTAAATGTAGATTATTCCATTATTCAAAGATCTGAAAGTCCTCAAACTCCTAATGATTCTATTATTGTGGATATTCTTTCATCAGCTATTAAAAAAGCCCATAATCAAAAAACTGAATGTATTGGTATTGGTGGGGGTACGGTAGCAGGAGATCTTCGAAGAATTGGAATGGATTGTGCTGTATGGAGTACTTTGGATAATATGGCACATAAACCAAATGAATACTGTGTTATAGATAACCTTATTAAAGATGCAGTAACAATGGCTGTAATTTTTCATAACCAATTATAATTACTCCTAAATTATATTAATTAAGAATTTTATATATTTTATTAAAATCAATTAATTTTAGGTGATAAAGTGCATCCAAGACCAAGTCCAATTGCAGCATCATTATATACTTTAAGAGATATGGATGTTGATGTAATTATTATGCATGGCCCTCACGGGTGTTGTTTTAGAACAGGAAGACTTCTTGAAAGTGATGGTGTACATGTATTAACTACAGCTATGGCTGAAAACGATTTTATTTTAGGATCTGGTGAAAAACTTACTCAAACCCTTAAAAAAGCTTATGAAATGTTTAATCCTTCATTAATAGGTGTTGTTGGAACCTGTGCCAGTATGATTATTGGTGAAGATTTGAAAGAGTCAATTGCAAACGCTGATTTGGATTGTGTTGTAATTCCCGCCGAGTCTCATGGAGGATTTGGTGAAGGGGACAATACTGAAGGGGCAATTATTGTACTTGATTCTGCTGTTGAATGTGGTGTAATTGAAAGACAGGAAGCAGATAGGCAAATTGAAATGCTTAAAAAAGCCACAGAAATAGAAAAAACAAGAGGCATGGCACAAGGCAAATATATTGAACCTAATTTTGGAGATAATAAGGAAGAAGTAGCTAGAATAATAGTTCGTGCTCTTAAAGAAGGCAGTAAGGTAGGTTTTGTTTTAAATGCTAAAAAGGAAACTGCATATCTTTTTGCAGATATTTTAAATTTTGATTATAAAGCTATTAATCCGGATAATAAGCCTGTTGTAGTAGCTAATTTAGATGAAAATATTGGCCTTAAAAGGATTAAAAACCATGCAGTCAACATTAAAAATAATTTAAACAATTCTATTGATTATATATCCGGAGGGCTTGATGAATATCCTGTAACCGGAAAGAAAGCTTCTGAATATCTTAAAGATAAGGATTTGGATTTGTTGGTTGTCTTTGGTGTTCCACATGCATTTCCAATAGAGGAGTTTAACCTGGACTCTATAGCTGTAACTGATG
>CAYPJH010000226.1:0-14403 GCA_964411035.1 uncultured Methanobrevibacter sp.
TCCAAATGTTTAATGGGGCTGAAATTGCTCTGTTTGCATCTGCTAAAACAATAGGGGTTCTCATCCCTGCAGCTGCAAATAATATTTCATGCATTAACATTAATCCTTGTGAGGATGTTGCAGTAAATACTCTTACTCCTGCTCCACTTGCTCCTACAGCTGCACTAATTGCACTGTGTTCTGATTCAACTTTTATATATTTTGCATCAATTTCTTCATCTGCAACAAATTGTGCTAAATATTCAGAAATGGTTGTTTGTGGAGTAATTGGATAAACAGGTATTACTTGTGGTTTAGCTAATTTAACAGCTTCAGCCACTGCTTTATTTGCTGTCATAACTTCTTTTTTCATTTTATTCCTCCTATTCTATTCTTTTACCATTTCAATTGCAGCTACTGGGCATTCATTTGCACAAATCCCACAGCCTTTGCAGTAATCATAATCAATGTCATGTTCAAAGTTTACTGATGAATCAGGACAAAATATCACGCAATTATTACAATCAACACATTTTTCTTTATCAAGAATTGGTTTAAATGTTCTCCAACTTCCTGTTTTATTATTTTTACTACTTCCTGGTGTTTTTATTACACATCCTATAGCTACTGCCATTATAATTCACCTTTTATTTATTTATCCCATATCATAAGCTATTTGAGTAGCTTTTGCATTTAATTCTCCAACTTTTCCAGGGAATGTTTCTTTTATTACTTCGATGAGTGAATCAATACTTACAACCTGGGTTTTTTTAGCAAAATAACCTAATATAATTGTGTTAACAATATTTCTACCTAAATTTTCTAATGCAATTCCAGTTGCATCGATTGTATGTATTTTAATATCCATTTCTTTTTTGAATTCAGTTGCAATATTAATTATAACTTCTGTATTCTCTTTTGCACCTGAAAAGATATCAACTACACTCATTAATCCATCATCAAGAACTAGCACATAGTCTGGATTGTAGATTTGATATCTGATGTCAATTGGCTTATCATCAATTCTTGTAAAAGCCATGACTGGAGCTCCTCTACGTTCAACTCCAAAGAATGGGAATGCTTGGACATATTTTCCATCTTTAAATGCTGCTTTTGCTAAAATCTCAGCAGCGGTTACTGATCCTTGTCCACCTCGCCCATGAAAACGAATCTCAATCATTTAGTTGCCTCCATAATTTGTCATATATAATCATTATAAATTACTAAATATATAAATCTTTGTTAATTAGACCATTTATTAAAAAATTTCAATATTTTCTAATTTTACCCTATGATTTTTTTATATTATTTAAAAGATTTATTAAAACTTGTTTTTTCTAAATAAAAAGTGTGTATTTGTTCATTAGTAGTAATCATAATAAATATATTAATTAAAAATAAAATATTTTATTATAATTATTTGTTAGGTGTTAATATGAATGTTTTAGTTATTACAGGTAACTTGGCCTATCCGTTGATTAAAAGTGTATTGGGTGATTTTGGTGAAAATGTGATTATTCATGTTGCTGATACTCAAGTTGCAGCATTTTTAACTCCGAGACAAATTATTAATGAAGTTAATGAAAATTTTGCTAATGAAATAGATAATATCGACATGATTTTAGTACCCGGTTTAATTAAAAAAGATACTTCAGAAATTACAAGTTCATTAGGAATTCCTACATTTAAAGGACCTACCGATGGCGCAGATATAGCTATGGTGATAAACTTATTAAATTCAATTAATTTATCTACATCAAAACCTGCAGATAAATTAATCCAAGAACAAAAAAGGAAAGAAGCATTAAAATTCATCGATGAATTTGAAAACAACAAAAAATTAAAAAATGAACTTCTTAAAAAACCTAACAATATTGTAGTTAGAAATTTAGCTGTT
Source organism: uncultured Methanobrevibacter sp. (assembly GCA_964411035.1). Lineage (GTDB taxonomy): Archaea > Methanobacteriota > Methanobacteria > Methanobacteriales > Methanobacteriaceae > Methanocatella. The sequence goes on from CAYPJH010000226.1 coordinate 1,877, forward strand.
GGAGAAGATTTTCCAATGAGGGTACTATCAGAAATTGCAAATGCTCCATTTTTATCTGAGGAAGAATTAATTAAAAAATGCCAATTTTTTGTAGATTCTGGAGCAGATATGATAGATATTGGTATGGTGGCAGGTGAAGATTACTCTGAAAAGATTCCTAATTTAATATCTACACTTCGCCCTATCGTTGGAGACAGGCCATTAAGTATAGATACATTAAATACAAAAGAAATTAAGGTTGCTTGTGAACATGGAATTGATTTAGTATTAAGTTTGGATTTAGGAAATTATAGTAAAGTAATCGATACTTTAAAAAAATATAATGTTCCTGCAGTTTTACTTCCAACTAATTTTTCTGAAGGTTTCACGCCAAACACTCCTGCTGAAAGAATTGATGCAATGAAAGAATTAATTAAGAAAACAGAGGGATTAACATGTATTGCAGATATGATTCTAGACCCTATTAATAGTTCCAGCATTGTTGAATCAATTATTGCCTGTGATGAATTCCATAAAATCAATCCCACACCAATGTTTTTTGGTGTTGGAAATGTAACTGAACTTATGGATGCTGATTCTGGTGGTGTAAATGCACTACTTGCAGGAATTGGAATGGAATTAGGTGTTAGCATATTATTCACACCTGAAGAAAGTGGAAAAACCAGGGGAAGTGTAAAAGAATTAGCTATTGCAAGTAAAATGATGTTTCTTGCAAAACATAGAAAATCAATACCTAAGGATTTGGGCATAAATTTAGTGGAGTTTAAAGATAAAAATAGGAGATTTCAAGAGCCTTTCCAGTATAGTGAAGATTTAAAAGTAATCAAAGCCACAGATGAGCTTAAGTTTGTACGTGACCCTAAAGGAAGTTTTAAAATAAATATTGATTATGGTTCAAAATTAGAAAATAGTAAAATTATTGTAGTTCATTTTAGGAAGAATAAACCTGATTTAATTTTTGAAGGTAATAATGCTAAGGTCCTATATTCACAAATAATAAAAGAAGGTTTAGTTACAAGGCTTGAACATGCAGCATATCTTGGAGCGGAACTTGAAAAAGCAGAAATTGCAATGATAACAAGAAAAGATTATGTTCAAGATTTTGAATTGTTTTAAACAATTCAATAAAAAATAAAAAATTAGTTAAGATGATTTGAACCCGCGAATAATGCTTGTTTATACAAATTATCATTGCTTTGATAATTTAGGTTAGTAGCAGTTATGTTAGCATGGGTTTCATTATTGTTTGTTTCATTGATTGTAGCATTTGTTTCATTAGTTTGATTCACCATAACAGTATTTGCCTGATTCATATCATCTGCAACAAGATATGCAGTATATATTACTAAACCAATGACAATAATGCCTAATATAATCATTATTGCATTTTCTTTATCCATATTTTAACCTCCTTAGTTATGTATATAAATCTAAGTTATAAATATAAGTTTCATAATTAATATAAATAATATGGGGATGTTAATTTGAGTAATCAAGATTTACGAATTACAGATATTGACAAAATTTTAATTGATAATAATTATGTTTCTAACAATGAAATTTCAACAACATTATATCTATCTTTGATTTTAGGTAAACCTATGTTAATTGAAGGGCCGCCTGGTGTTGGTAAAACTGAACTTGCTAAAGTAACTTCTAAAGCATTGGACAGAGATTTTTTTAGAATACAATGTTATGAAGGAATTACATTTGAGCAAATTGTAGGTGAATGGAATTATCAAAAACAATTATTGCACCTGGAATCAGCCCGTATAAACAAGAAAGAGGATAATGATATTTTTGAAGATGAGTATTTTATCAAAAGACCTTTGTTAAAAGCTTTTTTAAATGAAAAACCTTCAATACTTTTAATTGACGAGATCGATAAAGCTGATGAAGAAGTAGAAAGTTTCCTATTACAGGCTTTAGGAGAAAAACAAATTACAGTTAACGATTTAGGAACTTTTGATTTACAAAATGATTTATTGGTTATATTAACATCTAATTCACAAAGGTCTTTACTTGATGAAACTAAAGATAGATGTTTGTTTTTATACATTCCATATCCTTCACCAGCTCGTGAAAGGGATATAGTTTTGTCAAAGTTACCTGATGCAAATCCTGAAGAAGTTTCAAAAATTGTTAATTTAGTTCAAAGTATTCGAAAACTTAATTTAATGAAAAAACCATCAGTTAGAGGAACTGTTGATTGGGTAAAATCAGTGATGAACTTAAAAAATAAAAATACTGATGAAGCTTTAAAGGACAGTATTGGTGTTGTTATCAAAACAGAAAATGATAAAAAAAGAGTTATGAAAGAATTTTTTAATAAATGATTATTTATGGTTGATAAGATTATTGAGCTGTCAAATCAGTTAAGAGAGGCAGGAATAGCTGTTAGTGTACGCAGCACACTAGACGCAAGTGAGATTTATTCAAATTCTTCTGTTAGTAGAAATGCTTTAAAAACGGCATTAAGATCAATATATATTAAAAATAAATATGATTTGGCTAAATTTAACAGAATATTTGATGGAATATTTAAAAAACAATTTGGCACTGATGAGATAAGGGATGTAGAAGATAGGGGTAAAGCATACTCCGGAAAAGGCCCAAGATCTAATAAATATATCATTAAAAAAACAGATAATAAATCTAAGGCATTTAAAAAAGAAAAAATAAGCAACAAAATGCTTAAAGAATTATCTGGCCAACCATTACTTGAAGAGATAAGTCAACTTGAAAATGAAGGAGAACTATTGAATAAAGATTTAACAAAATTAAATAGTTTTGATCCTCGTATGTTAGAAATATGTCAAAGATTAGGTAGGAAAATAGCTAATAAACGTTCAAAAAGGCAATCAAAATCTAATTCACATAAAATTGACATGAGAAGAACAATAAGATCTAATTTAAGATATGGGGGAGCTCCTGTTAATTTAATTAAATCAAAACCTAGGCTTCGTAAAAATCAACACTTATTTTTAAATGATATAAGCGGATCTTGTGAATGGATTAGTAGTTGGTTTTTCATGTTGATGTATTCTTGCAGATCAGCATTTAAAAATTCAAGAACTTTTGAATTTGACAATAAAGTAATAGAAACAACTGATGCTTTAAAAGAAGATGAAATGTTACAATCTTTTGTTAAAGTTAAAGATTTAAGGCTAAAAAACATGATGGTTCATGGAACATCTAATATGTATACAGCATTTGAACAGTTTATAAAGCTATCTGACTTGAGCAATAAATCATATGTAATCTTGTTAAGTGATTGTAGAGATTGGGCAGGTCCTAAAGTTGATGGAAAACAGGCAAGTGCAGGTCTTGTTGAAGAAATGGTTAGACAATCTAAAAAAGTCATTATATTAAATCCAGAAGATAGGACTAAATGGGATGTTGTAGATAGTTGTGTGTCTCTTTATGAAGATGCAGGAGCACATGTTTATGAAGTTAATACTTTAAATCAATTAGCTCAGTTTGTAGAAACCTTATAATTGGGGGAATGAATTTTGAATTGTACAAAATGTGGTAATCCTCATGTAATTATTAAAAAAGAAGAATCTGGACAATTATTATGTAAAGAATGTTTTATTAAATCTATTGAAAAAAAAGTAGCTAAAACAATCAAAAAAGAAAAATTATTTGAAAAAGGAGACAAAGTTTTAATTGCTCTTTCAGGTGGAAAGGATAGTGTTACACTACTGGAAATATTAAATGATTATAGGAAAAGACATATCATTGATTTATGTGCAGTAACAATAGATGAAGGAATTGATAATTATCGTCAGGATGGAGTGGATATAGCAATAAAACATGCTAAAAGACTGGGAATTGAACATAAAATTGTTTCAATGATAGATGAATATGGAATCACATTAGACGAAATAATGTCACATGAAAATCACAGGGGGTCATGTAGCTATTGCGGAGTTTTTAGAAGAGATCTAATAAATAAAGCAGCAAGGGAAATGGGTGCAACAAAAATAGCTACCGGTCATAATCTAGATGATGAAGTTCAGGGAATAATGATGAACTATCTGGAAGGCAATACAGATAATATTTCCAAATTCGGTCCAAAAACAGAATCAAAAGCTAAAGAATTTACAGTAAAGATTAAACCTTTGCGTGAAGTTCCTGAACGTGAAATTGGTTTATACGCAGTTGCAAAAGATTTAGATGTTCATTTCGCATCCTGTCCTTATGCTCAACAATCTTTCAGAAAAGAAGTTTCAGAATTAATCAGCCAATTAAATGAGTCACATCCAACTATCAAATATTCAATATTAAGAGGATATGATAAGATAAAAAAAGCTATTGGTGATGATTTTAAAAAAGAGTATAAACTTAGAAGATGTAGTCGCTGTGGGGAACCATCTGCAAATGAGCTATGTAGAACATGCACCTTTTTAAAAGAATTAGAGGTTATATAAATGAGTTTTAATTTAAAATTCAAGGAAATCGATGAAATTAGAGAATTGCCTTTTAATGATTATACAATCAATGATTTATTAAAGGATTTAGATTTATCTGCACAAACAATAGTTGCAAAACAAAACGGAGAACTTGTAGTTGAAGAAACTGTAATTGATGATGATGATGAAATTCAATTAATTCAAATAATTTATGGAGGTTGAAATTTGAAAATTAGTCATGAATGCGGGGCATGTTTTCTAAGACAAGCTGGAGAAGCTCTAGATTTAGCCACTGATGATAGTGAACTTAAAATAAATATATTCAATGATATCTTTAATTTTTTATCATCAAACTTTGATAAAAACACTAATTCAAACAAAACAGGTTCTACAATACATAATATGATTAAGCAGAAAACAGGTTGTAAAGATCCGTATAAACAAGAAAAAATTTTATCAAATAAAATCGCTTTAAAATATTTGCCCAAAGTAGAAAAAGCACTTGAAGCAGATGACAGTTTGGAAAATCATGTTAAAATAGCAATTATAGGAAATATTTTAGATTTCGGGGCTTTTACATTAGACACAAATGTTGATGAGCTTATAGATAGTGCTCTTAAAAAACAATTAAAAATAAATCATGCTGAAGATTTGGAAAAATCTGCCCGAAATAATAATAAGCTATTATATTTAGTGGACAATACAGGAGAAATAGTTTTTGATAAGCTACTTCTTAAAAAACTTAAAAGTTATGATTTGGATATTACAATAGCTGTTAAGTCAAAGCCAATTTTAAACGATGCTTGTATGGAAGATGCAATTGAAGTTGGGCTTGATAAATATGGTAAAATTGTAGAAATTGGTGCTGGAACAGTAGGGTATGTAGATAGTGAGATATCAGACGAATTTAGAGAAATCTTCAACAGCCATAATTTCATAATATCAAAAGGAATGGGCAATTATGAAGGTTTGACTGAAATCGATAACTCTAATAAAGAATTATATTTCTTGTTATGTTCTAAATGCAGTGCAATATCTAAGGATATAGGCGTAAATCTGCAGGACATGGTTCTTCTTAAAAATAGCAATTAATTTATATTATGAATATTAATTTTTAAAACATGAAAAAAGAATTTAATATCATTATTTTAATTATTATCATAGTCGGCACTATTCCTGCGGTAATGGCCGCACCAGATACCTGCAGTGGTGAACATGAATTAAACTCTGCAATGATGTTTATAGCCCATAGGCATCATATGGATATTTATAATGAGCATGAATTAAACACAACAGATAATTTAACATTGGCTCAGGAAATCGCAACAGAAGAGAATAAATATATTTTTCTAGTTTTCACCAGTGATTATTGCGATTGGTGTGATGAATTAGAAGAAAATACATTGGCAGATGAAGAAATAATATCTAAACTTGATGAAGACTATGTTACAGCTATTATAAATGTTGAACAACAGCCTCAAGTAGCTCAAACATTTAATGCCATTGGAACACCAATAATGATATTGATGGATAGTAATGGAACAGAATTTGAAAGACTTGAAGGATATTATAGTCCAGAAGAGTTAATTGAGTATTTATGAGGAATATTCTATGGATATTATTCCTTTCATTTCATTTTTAGCAGGAATTTTATCAATTATTTCACCTTGCATAATTCCAGTTTTACCTATATTATTCGGAGTCACATTTAAAAACAATAATTATAAAGAAATTTTTTCATTTATTCTAGGCTTATTTTCAATTTTCACAATTTTAATATTTTTAACAGCATTTTTCACAGTCATATTCTATAGCTGCATACTATATGTTAAAATCATTTCAGCTATTATTGTATTTCTAGTTGGAGTTATATTCCTAACCAATAAAACTTTTAATTTAAGCTTTAAAACAAAATCCAAAACAAATTTATTTATTTTAGGTGTTCTTACATCTTTAGCATGGTCTCCATGTTATGGAGGATACTTAATCTCACTTATTTCAGTTCTTCTAACAACAGGAAACATAATATATAACAGTTTAAATATAGTTCTCTACTGTTTAGGTTTTGCATTTGCATTATTCACAATAGGTTTACTAATTTCAAAGTTAAACATTGAGAAGCTTTCTAAAAATTCATTATTAATAAAAAGGATAACAGGGATTTTATTTATTTCTGCAGCTATTTACATGTTTTTAACAGCAGCAGGTTTTAATTTTATATATAATTATTTCTAATAATATACATTATGAAAATAGGGTTCATAGGTTTCGGCAAAGTTAATCAAAAATTAGCTAAACTACTTAAAAATGAAATATTACTAACATCTAATGAAAATAGATCGCAGAATACAATAAAAAACATTAAAAAATCAAAAATAGAAGTTTTACCAACTTTTAAAGATGTAGCTATTCAATCAGATATTTTATTTTCAGCAACTTCACCAAAAACAGCCCTAACAACAGCTCAAAAATATGGAAAATATTGTAAAGGAGTCTACATTGACTTAAATAATATTTCTCCAGATACTGCAAATAAAATTAGCCTTTTAACGAATTTTGCTGATGCAGCTATTATCGGCAATATAAATAAAGATTTCACACTATTTCTAGCCGGTGAAAACTCAATCAGTTTAGAATTTCTAAATAAATATTTTCCGGTAAAAATCATTTCAAACAACATTGGCGATGCATCAAAACTTAAATTACTTAGAAGCATTTACACAAAATCACTTGCAGCATCACTAATAGAAACTACAGCTATTGCCATGGACTTAGGCATTTATGATGAACTTTTAGATACAATTGAATTAACTGAAGGTAAAAAGTTTAAAAAATCAGCAATTTCCAGAATAAAAAATACTAAAATTAATTCAAAAAGAAAAGAAGAGGAAATGTTGGAAATTCTTGAATATTTTAAAGATTACGACTTGGAGATGAGTGAAGCAACACTTAAAAAGCTATCCAATCTTTAACATGATTTTATAGCTGTCTTTTATTTTTTCAGTAGTTGCCTTAATAGGAATAAAATTTGAATCTATTATATATCTTATATAGGTAACTTCATTTGAAGGCAATTTAAGATTAGTCTTTATTTTTTTACCATCAATTTTTGCTTCAGCTGAAATTTTACCATGTTTATCAACATAAATATCAACGTTTTCATCGGTTTTCATTATTTTAGATTCAAATTTAGTAAGGTTCAGTCCGGCATGAATAATTAGAGGAGCATCAACCCTAATATTTTCTCGTCTAAATTTTTCATTAGCTTCACGGGAAGGAAGATTGCTATTTGCAACATACCATGCTCTTTCAATAACACGATTCACAGTCTGATTTTTTGGAATTACCCCTAATGATTCATATTTTTTCATTAAGTCAAATACTTCTCTTTTAGTAACTTTCTCTTCAACAGCACTAATTGCAAGACGAGTCATTACAGGCCCGTAATCTGCCTTTCTAAAAGCGGCCCAAATGCTTTCCTTATTTCTATAAACCCTTTTTTTAATGATTTCATTTATAGCATTTCCTGTAAGATAAGCTATTTTTGTAAGATTTCCCCTAGATGTTGTATTAAGAGTTTTATAAATCTCTCTATAATTTCTTTCATTAGGCACATTGCCTAAAGCTATTTCACGTTCTAAAACTTCTATAGTTTCTTTTGGAAGTAAAGAACGGACTTTACCGGTTAATTTTAAATCATTGTCTAAAATGGATTGGCGAATCTCACGACCTGAAACTTTTCCATTTTTATTTACTTCTTTTATAATGTGAAAATCAAGTTTTGAACCTAAAAATTCATTTAATGCGTACCAGCGAATCTCATTTCTATTAGGATAATTTTGAGGCATTCCAACAAAATTTCCCTGTTTAATGAATTTAGCTGCTTTTTTAGATATCTGGTCAAGAGAAATATTGGCGGCGGTAATGTAATCGGTTACACCATCCTCAATCATTTTAGAAAGTCTTATTGGAACACTATATGATAAAATAAAACGATGATGAAGTCCTTCAAAAGGAATTACCTTATCAACACCAAGATTTAAAATAATTTCTCGACGAGCTTCATAATTTAGAAAAAAAGGACTGTGATTTGCACTATAGCCTTTATTTAAATAAACCACTAAATCCGTGTTTTTTTCATCAGCTAACTTACGAGCTTCTTTTATTAGTTTTTCATGACCTATATGAATAGGATCAAAATCAGCACTTATAGCTATCAATTTTAACACCTAAAAAAAAGTTGATGGAATTTATCCATCTATTATTTTTAAAATTCCAGTTATGATTAACCAGATTCCAATCAATATGCCTAAAATTAACGGATCTGCAACATAAGTTCCAACAATAATATAGATAATACCTAATACAATACCTGCAACTCCAATATAAAAACCATAATTGTCATGTCTATTATTAATAAGAGTTACAAGACCTATAATCATTATAAAAATTCCAGCTAAATACAGTATTATTGTTGCAAGAACTGCAAAGTAGTGAGGATTAAATATTATTATCAAACTTAAAATTAGCATTACTACTCCTATAAAATAGTAAAAGATAGAACCTGATCTATTATAATCCATTATAGATACTCCTGTCATCAATACTACAATAGATATTAAAAGAGTAGATAATCCGAATAAGGAACTTGTTTTAATTATTCCAATCATTGGAAAAATAATAATTACAATACCTAAAATAATTCCCAATAACCCTATAAATTTATTTTTCATTTCTTATCTCCTAAAGTTTATGTTATAATTAATATAATGGAACATGTTTATTAAAAGTTTTTGAAAAATTCATATTGGAATTATTAACCTCAGCTAACCATTCATTTTTACAGTCACAATCATGTTCAATAATTGACTGATCTAAATTAGAATAAATGATTTTATGTTTCAGCTCCTTATTGCATTTTTTACAATTATAAGGACCTCTTCTGGAACCAAAACCGGAAGTATCAAGTAACGCCGGAATATCAATAGTTTTTCTAACAGTATTAATTATTTCAACAGCACTCCAAATCCAAGGTGGTTGATAAGCACCCTGTCTCCATAATCTTTCAATTAAAGTTCCACCATGAATAGTTGCCGGACAAAAAGATAATCTGTCAATATTGACACTTTTACAATATTTAGCGGTAGCTATTGACTCATCAATGGCTTCTCTTTCATTTAAAAATATTGGTTTTACAAAGATATATGCTTTAGATTTAAAGTTATATCCTTTATTTTTCATATTGCCAATAACTTCAATTGATTTTTCAAAATCTTCACAGCTGAAACCCTTATTAATTTTTTTTAAACGGGTTTCATCACTATAAGTTTCAAGACCGATACTAACTTCAAATAAAGTATCTCCAATAATATTTCCAATTTCTTCCAATACTTTATCAGTTACATATTCAGGTCGTGATTCAACAATGATTTCACCTACATTGCCTAAATTAACAAGAATTTTTAAAATTTCATCACGAGCATCTTTCGGAAGTTCATGTGGGTTTAGAAAACTACCTGAAGCAAATAATTTAACTGCAACATAATCTTCTTCATCTAAAGGAAATCTTTCTAAGTGATTATTAAAAATTTCTATAATCTTCTTACTATCAATAGGTTTTAATGTACAATCAGACACATAACTGCACATTGTACAACCACCATCATCTCCAAGCGCCCAGGAACAACCATAAGTAGGCAATATCATGAATAAAGTTTTATTAACACCATTATATGTTAAATCATCATTATACCAACTTGCAGCCATTTGTTCAGGAGTTTTATCCTTTTTTCTTTCAAATGATTTGTCACGTATACTTTTTGTTAAAGTTTTAATTTCCATCAATATTATATTTGGAAATAATTATAAAAAAATATTTGTTTAAAAAATTTTTGAATAGTTAGTAAAATTAATTTTTTGATTTTTAATTTAACAAGATTAATATAATAAAAGATAAAAAACAGGCCAATAATCATTAGTTGATATAATAAAACAAAAAAAATAAAAAAAATAAAAAAAGAAGTAATTTACTTAGAAACTAGCAATTACGTCTTTGAATAATCCGATGGATTCTTTTACATCTTTTCCTACAGGGGAACCTACGATGTATTGAGTTACTCCCATTTCAGCTAATGCTTCAATTTTTGGAGCGAATTCATCAGGAGTACCACATACGGAAAATGCTTCAAGTAAATCATCAGTTACAGCACCGATAGCTCCACCGAAGTCACCTTTACCTAATAATTCTCCGATTTTTTCGTTAATACCTTCAGGTAATCCGTGTCTTTCGAGTACTGGTGCTGGGGAACCTGCTGCGATAAATGCAACTACGATTCTTGCAGCGTTTTTAGCTTTTTCTGAGTCTGTTCCAATGGAAGTTGCAGTGTATGCACCTACATCAAAGTCAGCTATGTTTTTACCAGCGGATTCAATTCCTTTTTTGATTAAAGGTAATGCTGCTTCGTAATCTTTAGGGTTGGATGCGTTAATAAGAACACCGTCTGCGATTTCTCCAGCGGTTTCTAACATTTTAGGTCCTTGTGCACCCATATATATAGGAATGTGTTCTTGGACTGCTTTTACTCCACCTAATGCAGCTCCACCTTCAGTTTTTTCACCAGCAATTAAAGTGTTAATTTCAGCAATAGCGTTTTTGATGGTGGTTACAGGTTTTTCCCATGGGATTCCTAATGCGTCAAAAGTAGCTTTATCACCAGGACCAATACCGAAAGTTGCTCTTCCTTCGGATAATTCATAGATGGTTGCAATAGCAGATGCGGATATTGCAGGTGCTCTTACATAAGGATTGGTTACTCCAGGACCCATTTTAATAGTTTCAGTTCCTTCTGCTATTAATGCTAAAGTTTCGTATACGTTTTTATTGTTGTAATGGTCAGTGATCCAAGCATATTCGAAACCTACATCTTCAGCTAATTTTACTAATTCTACAATTTCATCAATTGGTTGATTTGGTACGAATTCAATACCGAATTTCATTTTTTATCACCATATTAATATATGATTTCGAAGTATATAAAAAGTTGTATTGAAATTTAATCGAAAACTTTATATATATTTATTAACGGTTCATTTTAATTGAATATAATTTATTATAATTATTTTAAAATAGATCTTTTTTGTTTAATGGTTGTTAGTTCATATATTTTTTTTTAATGTTGTAGTTTGTTATTTCTATGTTTAGTAGATAGTCATGGTTCTTATATTAATTATAAGAATTTCTTCTAAATCCTGTTGGTATTTTGAGTTACACTGTTATTTATTAAATTAATAGATTTGTTAGAATTTACATTGATTTAATCACAGCTATCTAAATAATATAATAATATTTAATAAGTAATTTCTAATAATTCGATATATTATATATAAATTAATTATTTATGTTGCATGTAATGGAATGTATGATGATAAGTTAAGGATATTGACTAAACATTTTATTTGAATTTAAGTGGAAAAAATTAAATTAAGCATTAATTTAGCAGCATATACATAAATTTTGAAAAAAAATATTTTTGTGTCATGAAAATTTCTAGCTAATATCTAAAAATAATATTAATCATATGAAATATCTGATCGGATTTAGAAATAACTTCATTAATTAAATTTTAAACTTATTTTTTATTGTTATTTAATTGCTTTATTTTTCATAATTTTAATTAAATTTAAGTATTTTTCTAATTATAATTTAATTCAATGATATTTTTTTATAATAATATTTTTTGCAATAGTTTTTCATAGTTTTTGTTAGACATATTACAGTGCCTATTGTATGAGCTATATGTAATTTTTTATAGCCCATTGAAATTGATGTTTTTTAACATTATTGTTATAAGTTATTGTATTATTATTAATTTTAGTGGTATGTAAATTAGTGGTATGTGATGGGTTATTAAATTTTTACATATGGTATCAGTTTTTTAAAGTTATTTAAAAAAATTTTTTTATGAGCACTTGAATATTATTTAGGTGTGATGTTGGTTTTGTAGATGTGGTGAATTTGTTATTAATTTGTTATTAAATTTCAAATTTATATATTATATTCGTCTATATTTTTAAGTGTGTACTTCTAATTAGTTTAGCATTTATATCTGCTAT
>CAYPJH010000227.1:0-2089 GCA_964411035.1 uncultured Methanobrevibacter sp.
GAATCTGATTTACAGATTCTGCAAGCTGAACTCTATGCAGATATACAAAGACAGGTAGCTGCTAGAAAAGGATTAGTATTTTATACAAGATTTGATAATTTATTAGCTATTACAAATGGTTTGACTGTAGAGGACCATCTAAGAATACAGAGATCAATCAGAAACAGATATCCAATTACAATAAGTATGGGTATTGGAGCTGCTGAAACACCTCATGAAGCACAAAAATTAGCAACAATAGCACTTCAAAAGAAAGGTGGAGCTCAATCAAGTGATAGAAAAGAAATTTTAGCGGTTGACAGCATTATTGACAATCCGGAAGATTCTTTTGTTCAAGTAGCTCATATTGATATAAACAGTGTAACTGAAACTTTAACAGATATAGAATCCGCATTTGACACCAGTTTCATGGTAAATAAAACACAGCATTACTTAATGACTAAACTTGTTAAAAAAGGAGCATTATTGTTCTTCATTGGAGGGGATAATTTTATGTCACCATGTAATGGATTATCCGAGCAAGATATTGAGGATTTATTAGTTGAAATCAATGAAGAAATCGGTATTGGTCTTAAAGCAGGTATTGGAAGATCAGACAATGCTGAAGACTCTGCTTATATGGCAGATATTGGACTTGAAGAAATCCGGGATAAAAACAATAAAATGTGGACTTGTGTTGTTGATAAATTATAGCTGGGGGCATTCATATTCTTAAAGTAGTTGCACCAATGGCAGGAATTACGGATGCTGCTTTTTTAAACAATGTAATTCCCTATGGTTTTAATGTAGCTACTTTAGGAGGCTTTAATTTAGATGCACCAACAATTGATGCATCCAGTAAAATAATTGAAAGAGGAAGAAAGGAATTTCACTTTCCTCAAAATCTAATTTTTTCACATATTTCAGATGAAGCACTTTCAATCAAAAAAAATCATAAAGATGTTAAAGTATCAGTTAATGTAAGATCAACTGCTCCGGAATCTATTATTAAATTAGATGAAATCCCGGATATTGACATTATTGAGATTAATTGCCATTGCAGGCAACCAGAATTTTTAGAAATCAACTGCGGTCAGGCTATGCTTAAGAGATCTGATTTAGAGGATTTTTTATCTGAGGTTGTTTCTAATGTTTCTAAAGAAGTTTCAGTTAAAATCCGTGCCAATGTAGCTGATGATTTAAAAATAGCTAAAATGGTTGAAAGTGCAGGAGCGGATTATTTGCATGTTGATGCAATGAAAACTGGGGTTTTTGATGCTGACTGGAAGCTTTTGGAAGATATTTGCAATAATGTAAATATTCCGGTTATTGGAAATAATTCAATAAATAATGAAGAAAAAATTATTAAGATGTTAAATGTGGGCGTATCTGGTTTTTCTATTGCAAGAGCGGTTATTTCGGGTAAACTTGATTTTGACATTTCTAAATTTTAATTTTATTTTGTTTTAATTAAAATTTTCATATAAAAACTATAATAACATTGTTATATAACAATTATTATTAGAAAGTCTTATTAATAGACTACAATATAAATAATAACTAATTATAATAAAGGTGATTTAATGGAATTTATAACTCTTAAAAATATTACAAAGAATTTTGGTGGAGTTGATGTTCTTAAAAATATTAATCTTGAAATAGAGGAAGGGCAAACATTAGGTATTTTAGGACGTAGTGGTTGTGGAAAATCTGTATTAATTAACATGCTTAGAGGAACACTTGACTACAAACCAGACGAAGGTCAAATAATACTTAATCTTGCAGTATGTCCTGATTGTCTGGCGGTTGAATCTCCATCTCATGTTGGCGAAAAATGTCAATGTGGAGGAACATATGAATCTCAAGTAGTAGACTTCTTCAATTGTGATAGAAAATTATTTGCAGCAATCAAAAGAAGAATAGCTATCATGCTACAACGTAATTTTGCATTATACGATGAAGAAACAGTAATTGAAAATGTAATGAGAGCCATGGGCGATGAAGGAGAATATGAAGAAAAACTCTACAGAGCATTAGAACTCCTAGAAATGGTTCAAATGAACCACAGAATAACCCACATTGCACGTGACTTAAGTGGAGGAGAAAAACA
>CAYPJH010000228.1:0-3142 GCA_964411035.1 uncultured Methanobrevibacter sp.
GTTCTGTCGGTGTCAAAATGGCAAATAAAAATAAATAGGAGGCTAGATGATGGACGTAGAAAGAGGTATCAGAGTAGCTGTAGACACAGGAAATGTGACTTTAGGCTCTGAAAAATCAATTCAATCTTTAAAATTAGGAAAAGGTAAACTTGTTGTAGTTGCTGCTAATGCTCCTAAAGAAATTCTTGAAGATGTTGAATATTACTCCAATCTTTCAGAAATTCCGGCTTACACTTATGAAGGTTCAAGTGTAGACTTAGGTTCTGTTTGTGGTAAACCATTTACCGTAGCTACATTAATTATTAACGATCCAGGAGATTCTACTATATTAGACGATTTGAGGTAGATTTACGTGTCTATCAAACTTAGTGCAAATGAAATAAGATTAATAGCCCTTTTTGAAAACATGACTGGGGCTATGGTTAAAGATTGCATTATCGACGATGAAAATAGTAAACTCATTTTTGTAGTTAAAAACGGCAATATGGGCTTAGCTATTGGAAAAGGTGGTACTACTGTTTCAAAAGTTAAAAAAGCAGTAGGTAGAGATGTTGAGGTTGTTGAATTATCTGATGATCCATGCCAATTCATTGAAAATCTTTTATCTCCGGCTGAAATACAAAAAGTAATTATCAAAACTTCAAAATCTGGAGATAAGATAGCTGTTGTAACAGCGGATAATACCAATAAACGTATTGCCATCGGTAAAAATGGGAATAATATTCAAAAAGCTAAATTAATAGCTAACAGAATACATGAAATAAGTAATATTATTTTAAAATAATTTTTACTTTTTTTCTTTTTTTTTTTGAAATTCTTAAATTTAATTTTCATATCATTAAATGACTGGTTAATGGAAATAACTGTTTTAAGTTTTAAACATTTATATCTGGTTTGGACAGGTATTTTTTTTATATTGGTGAAAGTGCCAGGTCAGTTTTAAGTATTTTATCATTGTCCATATATAGTCAGCATTATAAAAATAAGTATTTTCAATATTGAATAAAGAATAGTGATTTATTGTCTGCTAATTTTAATGTTTCTATCAATAAGTATATTTTAATAATATGAAAATCAAATTTAATGTACTTTTAAAATTCATGCCAAATAATTAAAACTAATTTTTGATTTTAAACAAATACCTTTATAAAGGTTAAGAAATATAATTTATTGTAAGATATCCGTATTTCTTTATTTTTATATAAACATTAATTATGTGTGCCTTTTATTAATGTTTTGAATTTACTTGATATCTGATTTATTATTATTGTAATTATATCTTTCTAGAATTTAGATTGTACTTGTAAATACAGTATAAATCGCTGCGGTGGATTTTAGTAAAGATTATTAAAAAAAATAAGAGGAAAAATTATGCCAGGACTTTTTGCTGCAAAAAAACTTAAAAAGAATAGACAAAATTTTAAGTGGAAAGATGTGGATTACAAAAGAAGGGCTTTAAGATTAGATGTTAAAGCAGATCCTCTTGAAGGGGCTCCTCAAGCTAGAGGAATTGTAATCGAAAAGGTAGGGATAGAAGCAAAACAACCTAACTCTGCTATACGTAAATGTGTACGTGTTCAGTTAATTAAAAACGGTAAACAATTAACAGCTTTCGCACCAGGTGACGGAGCTATTGGTTTTATCGATGAACACGATGAAGTTATGATTGAAGGAATCGGAGGACCATCCGGAAGATCCATGGGAGATATTCCTGGAGTTCGTTGGAAAGTATCTAAAGTTAATAATGTAGCTTTAGAAGAGATGGTATCTGGTAAAATCGAAAAACCTGTAAGATAAGGTGAGTAATATGAGTAAATTATTTGATAAATGGGAACTTGATGAAATTAAAATTGATGATCAAGGTTTAGTAAAATACATATGCTTAGATGAGACTCTCGTACCTCATACTTCAGGTAGACATGTAAAAAGACAGTTTGCAAAATCTAAAGTTTCTATTGTTGAAAGATTAATGAATAAGATTATGAGAACTCATCTTAACTCTGGTAAAAAAAATAAAGCATATAATATTGTAAAAGAGTCATTAGATATTATCAACAAAAGAACTAAAAAGAACCCTGTTCAAATTTTAGTAACTGCTGTTGAAAATACTTCTCCTCGTGAAGAAACTACTCGTATTAAATACGGTGGAATTGGATATCAGGTAGCTGTTGATATTTCTCCACAAAGAAGAGTAGATCTTTCATTAGGATTTTTAACTAGAGGAACTTTACAATCTGCATTTAAAAATAGAAAATCTGTTGCAGAATGTTTAGCTGATGAATTAATCCTTGCTTCTGAAGAAGATTCCAGAAGCTTTGCTTTACAGAAAAAAGAAGAGAAAGAAAGAGTAGCTAAAGCAGCACACTAATATTACTAATAAAGGTGATTTTTTTGAGTAGAAGAGACAAAATGATTGCAAAAATCAAGGATTTGATGTATAAGCCTGAGTCTATCAGAAACATTGGTATCTGTGCACATATTGATCATGGTAAAACTACTTTATCTGATAACCTTTTAGCAGGTGCAGGAATGATTTCTGAAGAACTTGCTGGAGATCAAAGATTTTTGGATTTCGATGAACAAGAACAAGCACGTGGAATTACTATTGATGCTGCAAACGTATCTATGGTTCACGATTATAAAGATGAAGAATATTTAATCAACTTAATCGATACTCCAGGTCACGTTGACTTTGGAGGGGACGTAACTCGTGCTATGAGAGCTGTAGACGGTGCAGTAGTTGTTGTATGTGCTGTTGAAGGTATTATGCCTCAAACTGAAACTGTACTTAGACAAGCTTTAAAAGAAAATGTAAAACCAGTATTATTTATCAACAAAGTTGATAGATTAATTAATGAGTTAAAATTAGAACCTGAAGAATTATCAAACAGATTCATGAAAATTATTGCAGAAGCTAATAAATTAATTAGAAACATGGCTCCTGAAGATAAAAAAGATGAATGGAAAGCTGATGTAACTGACGGTTCTGTAGCTTTCGGTTCAGCATACCATAATTGGGCTATTAATGTTCCAATGATGCAAAAAACAGGAATCGGTTTTAAAGAAATCATTGATTACTGTAATGATGAAAAACAAAAAGAATTAGCTCAAAAAGTACCATTGTCTGAAGTATTGCTTGGTA
>CAYPJH010000229.1:0-1622 GCA_964411035.1 uncultured Methanobrevibacter sp.
AGATGGGGAGAGAGCTAACAGATCATACCCTTCCCTGGCTCAGGGGTCAGAACAATGAACTGGAGTCTTTAAAGGTTTGGTCTTATGTGTCAGCATCAGATGTCTCTGTTCTTATTTTCAATGAATCCAATTTCCTAGGGATAAGTGAGAACAATATTGGGATGGGTATTGGAGCAAAGTTATTGACATTCTCAAATCTGGATGGTAGGTGGAGTGATGATATAAATATTATTAATACATTTGACCTGGTGTTTCAGTTTCCTTTTGTGGCCACTGAGCCCAGGGTAATGGGGAAGAGTGTCCCAGAAGGAAGGACCCACATCCAAATCCTGAATGCCACCTCCTTGTTCCATGGAATCTGCATCATATACTAACTTCATTCTGGTATATTCAGAGGCAAATTTTTAATCAGAAATTACATTAGTGGGTGAATAATTACAAATTAATTTTGACTAAATATGCTTTATGATCAGATGATTCATTGAATCCACATTTCAGTAATTTATTAATAGTAAAATGAATCATTAATTTGAAAGCACTAACAAGGTAAGAAAAATTTGTAAAATTTTACAAATTTGTTAAACTAATTTAAATACTTAAATTAGTTTAACAAATTTGTAAAATAAGACTCAGAAATTTCAGGATAAAATGTTCTTAAAATCGAAATATGTTCAACCGGAGAAATGAGACAAATCAGTGGAGCAGACTAGAATTCAAAGACAAAAACCCACACAGATTTAGTCCTTGACAAGTATGACAAAACATTGGAGAACAGATAACCTGTTTTCCAGCAACATTTTTTACAAAGGCTATCTTGTAAAAGATTGAGACTAGATCTCTCTCACCTTGCATAAAAGTCAATTCAATATGGATCAATGGGCTATGAATTAGAGAATAAACTGCAATGCCTAGGAGAAAATAGTTAACACTCCAATGTAGCTGCAAGCAACAATTTTTTTTCAGTAGAATCCGTGAAGATCAAGAAATTGAAGAAATAATATGAAGAGTTAATAAATGTGATTTTATCAAATTCTAAGTCTTCTGCAAGGCAAATAAAATATGGAAAACCCATAGGAGGGGAGAAAGTCTTAGGTAAGCTCCTCTTTGAGAGAGGAGTAATAGTATGCATAAAGATCTCTAAAATTTTATAATAAAAAACCCCAGTGAATAAATGAACAAATTAATTACTTTTAAAAGAAGAAAGAATTGTATATTTTATATACATTATATGTATATATTTATGAAAAAAGTTTACCATCTTTAAGAATTAGGGAAATTAAAATTGACGTTTTATCTCACTCTGGTTAGAATGACAGTCATCTGAATACAAAACATACTGGAGAAATTGTGGAAGAAAACTGATACTTTGAACTATTGGTGGGATTGTACATTTAGTACACTCACTGTGATGTCATTAGGAAATTCCTCAAAACACTATGAATGGAAAACCCTATGACCCAGCCATACTGCTCTTTGATATTTATTGTAAAATAAGTTGTTAGGATATTATAGTGATGCATTCATACCCAGGCTTATAGCAATGTGATTACAAATATGCAAGTGGCCTCAATGTGTACCAGTGGATAAATGCACAGTAGAATCTTATTCAGTCACAAAGAAGA
>CAYPJH010000230.1:0-7582 GCA_964411035.1 uncultured Methanobrevibacter sp.
TTACCATTAATAAAAGTAATGTTTCTAATAGTTACAAGAGCAGAAGTACTAATTGTAAATACTGAAGCTTTATGAGAAGCATCAATTGTATGGCCTTTACCATCAATTGTAATTCCTTTATTAATATTAATAGTATCTATCTCTTTATCAACTTCCTCAGAATAAGTATAGTTCTTATTCAATTCTACTTTACCACCTGCATCAATTAACTCTTTAAGTTCTGTAAAAGAACCTGCTTCAGCAACTGCCACATCTTCAGACGAGCCATCTGCTGCAGAAACTGTAGAAATAGATAAAGCACATATTAATACCATTAATATTATGAATATCTTTTTATTCATTATTTCCTCCATGCATGAAATTTATTTTTTTTAAAAAAAATGATATACCAAATGTTATATCAATTATATAGATTTATAATCCCCCGCATATAAACCTATCATGTATATACTTTAAATCTATCATTTATAATTCATCGCATGTTATTATCATTATAACAGAATAGAAAGAAATTAAAAAGCTTTGATGAAAGATAATCAGTTGATTTTTAACCTGAAATTTTATTCCAGACTTTGATAAATATTGCGGTAATCGAAGCAATTTCAATTTTAGCTGCGATTTTATAATAAATCGCTATTTAAATGATAATATGCAATTTAGTACTAAAAATGTTTATTGTCCAAAGTATAATTCACAAGATTGTTAAAAAAATGGTTTATAATGAGCATGAACCAACTGCAATTTACATGTACCTTCAAAAAAAAATAGTCCAGACTGAATTATTAAACCAACTCCAATATGGCTGTAAATTAAAGATAGTGAAAAATTATACTCTTATTTCATAGTTCCAGCATCCATAAAAATACGGCATAATCTAGATGTGGCGATAGCATATTAAAGGCCAGATTATCCATGTTTTTGACATTACCTAAATGTAGGAACTTAAAAAACTTGAAAAGAAAAGAAAAAAAGTATAAAAATAGGAAGTGCAGTTATAAGGAATGTTTATTTTATATAACATAAATAATATATTAGTAAGAAAGGAGAAATGAAACATGGCAAAACCTGTAGTTGCAATTACAAGACCAAAGGATAGAGCATCAAAAGCCTGTGAAATTGTTGAAAGTTTAGGAGGAATTCCAGTTTTAAGTCCCACACTTGAATTACGGCCTATAAACAGTGATTCCTTAAAAGAACTAATTGAAAAACAGGACATTCTTGACTGGATTATTTTCACATCCCCAACAACACTTGTTAGCTTAAATAAGTTTTATCCGGAATTTCTAAAAACACTTAAATGTAAAGTTGCTGTAATCGGGAATAAAACCGGAAAAGAAGCTAAAAAATATGGGCTTGATGTAGATTTGATGCCTGATGATTTTACAGCTGAAGGCCTTGTAAAAGAATTTGAAAAACAGAATATTCAAAATCAAACAATAGGTGTTCCAAGAACATTATCTGCCAGACCTACACTTGTTGACGGTCTTATAAACCTTAACAATGAAGTAATAATAGCTGAAGCTTATAAATCTCTTTTTCCAAAAGACACCGGCAAAATTGAAGATTTAATAAGGCAAATTGAAAATAAAGAAATTGATGCTATTACTTTTACAAGTCCTTTAACTGCTGAAAATTTATTTAAAATAATTGGAGATGGTGAAAAAATAAATGATCTCCTCTCAAACATATTGACAGTAGCTATTGGACCTATAACCGGTAAAGTTTTAGATAAATACAATATTGATTATATTTATCCAGATACATACACTGTAAAAGACATGTTAGAACTACTATTTAAACAAATAAAAGGTGAATAAAATGATTATGATTTGGCCACAATACCTTAATAAAAATCTTTCACTTTCACAGGGACGTAAAGTGCCTCTTGAAATAGCTGTTAAAGATCCGACTGTGAAGGATATTGTTAAAGCTTTAAAAAAGCTCAACATCCCTCATAATGTTCAAAAAGAAAAGTCATACCCTGGAAAATGGTATGAAAACTCCGGGCGTGTTCTTGCAGAAAGTGAAATGAAAAAAAATGAACTATTGAAAGAAATCTGTAAAAACATTAAAAAATGATTAATATGGACCCTAAATTAGAAACAGGAAAAGATATAGTGGAATTGCCTGAAACTATGAAAGAACTTTACAGGAAAGCTCATGATTTAATAGAAAAAAGTGATGACATTAAAATCTACACCCATATTGACTGTGATGGATTGTGTTCAGGTGCAATTCTTTCAGAAATGCTGGACAGACTTAATAAAAAACATGAAATTCAATGGGTGAACCTGGATGAATTAAACGACTTAAAAATAAAAAACCAGTTAACTATATTTTCAGATTTAGGTTCAGGTCAGCCAGTTGATAAAAATGCAACGAAAGATCAAAGCATTATTATTTTAGATCACCATCCTCCTTTAAGAGATATTGATTATAAGAGCAGCTGCAACTATATTGAAATCAATCCTATCCATCATGGAATTGACGGGTCATTTTATGTTTGTGGAGGGGGATTGTGCTATTTCCTCTCAAAGGAATTTGGATATGAAGATTTAAGCTGGATTGGAGTGTTGTCTGCTATTGGAGATATGCAAAATTCAAGAACAGGAAAGCTGGAAGGATTGAACTCAACTATTCTT
This sequence comes from uncultured Methanobrevibacter sp., assembly GCA_964411035.1. Classification (GTDB taxonomy): domain Archaea; phylum Methanobacteriota; class Methanobacteria; order Methanobacteriales; family Methanobacteriaceae; genus Methanocatella. The sequence continues at coordinate 2,643 of CAYPJH010000230.1, forward strand.
AGGGATGCTGAGAAAAACGGACTGGTTGAAACTATAGAAAACGATTTAAATCTATATGGAAGAAAAACAAACCCTCTTTTTGTATCATTGTCAAGATTTAGTGATGTTAAGCTTCCCCTTACAAACAATCAGGGAATTGCAAAAAAGATGCTTACAGAACTGGACATTGACACCAATAAACCGCTGGGAAAAATATCAAAAGAAGATAAAAACAAGATTTCAAAGGAACTGTTTAACCAGATTCTTGAAAAGGTTCCTAATAAATATATTGGATTTGTCCCTAAACTTCTGATAGGAGATTCATTTGAATTTTTAAATGAAAATAACAATGAATTCTTAAGTGATGCAAGTGAATTTTCAACAGCTATGAATGCATGCGGAAGAAATGAACAATATGAAACCGCACATAATGTTCTTAAAGGAAACCGTACAGATGCACTTGACAGTTTAGAAGAAATCAGCAAAGAACATAAAAGAAATTTAGCTAGAAACATTGAAAAGGTAGCCAGCAGAACTGATGATCCCCGTGATGAAGGAGGAATAATTGAGCTTGACAATATACAATACTTTGACGGTGACGGCATACCTGCAAATATTGTTGGAACTGTAACCGGAATGATTTTAGGTGAGGGAAACTGGAGAAAGCCTATGATTGGATTTAGTCAGACTGATGAAGATAATATTAAAATCTCTCTTAGATGTTCAAAACTCTTATCCTATGATGATAAAGCTCATTTTGGTAATATAATTCGTGAATTATCTCAAAAAGTTGGGGGAAATGGTGGAGGCCATGCAGTAGCCTGTGGAGCATATATTCCTATTGATAAAAAAGATGAATTTCTAGATAGCTTTAATGAATATCTATATGGAATAATAGAAAATTAAATATAACTGGAGAAAAAAATAAAATAGTATTGACAACAGGAGTGTTGAAAATGAAATCATTTAAAAAAAGAGGAGCCTTAACACACTTCCAGATACTAAGTGAAATATCCAAACAAAATCCAAACTTAAAACAAAAAGATTTAGCAGATAGCTTAGGAATTACAATCCAGGCAGTTTCAGAAAACATAAAAACATTACTAGAACAGGGATTAATAACATCAAAAGATGGAAGATCACCATATAAAATAACACAAAAAGGTATTGATAAAGTTAAAAAAGACGCAATAACCTTAAGAAAATACACTGATTCCGTTTTAGAAACAATGAATCATTTTAAAACTGTTTGGCCGGCAATTGCTGCTGAAAAACTAAAAGAAGGCCAACAGGTTGGTCTTTACATGGAAGACGGAGTCTTATATGCATCAACAAAACCTGCAAATGCAAAAGGAACCGTATTAAAAGATGCAGAAAAAGGTACTGATGTAGCACTGGGAGGTCTTAATGGAATGATCGATATGACCCTTGGTGAAGCCATCATCATTACATTGCCTACAGTTAAAGCCGGAGGATCTGAAGCATCAGATATGGATTTAATTAAAAGGATATATGAACGCGGAACTGAACGGGGCGAAAAAATCAATAAAGTAGCTATTGTTGGAACAGTATCACGTTCAATTGCAAATCAGCTAAATTTACCTATTGACATTGAATTTGCTGTTGCTGCAGGAACTGCAAATGCCTGTAGAAAAGGTCTGAATGTTATGGTTCTTTCAGTTGGAGACATGAGCAAAGCATTTATTCGCGAACTTGAAGAGGAAAAAATTAAATTTAACATCATAGATGGTGTTAAATAACCTTTTTATTTTTCCTTTACTATTTTTAAAAGAGCAGCTGCAACATCTAAAGTTGAAACCTTTTTATTTGTAAAGCTTTTAATGACATTCTTATTATATGCCAAATCATTATTTTTAACTATATTTCTAACTTCCTTTAAAACCAGCCTGTTTTTAATTTCATCCATTTCCTTATAAGATGGAATTTCCTGTTTTTTGATTTTTGAATTGGTAATCTTTTGAATATTGATAAATGCCTTTGTTTCCTTACCTTCAACAAAAGTAAATGCATAGCCGATATTTCCGGCCCTGCCTGTTCTTCCGATTCTATGAACATAATACTCGGGATTTTGAGGAAGGTCATAGTTAAATACAACTTCAACATTATCTACATCAATTCCACGAGCAGCCACATCAGTAGCTACAAGTATATTAATATTGCCTCTGCGAAAATTATTCATGACCCTATCACGAATTGGCTGATCCAAACCACCATGAATCCCATCAACAGAATAGCCTCTACTTTTCAAATGTTTAACAAGATAATTCACCCTTTTTTTAGTATTGCAAAATACAAGCCCTAAATTAACATCATAAACATCTATTAAACGAGTTAAAGCATCTAACTTCTGTTTATAATTAACATTATAATAATATTCAGTAATTTCAGGCACAGTCATTTGTTTTGAAGATATTTTTAAATGCTTCGGATTCTTCTGATATGACTTTGCTATCTTTTTAATCTCAGCAGGAATAGTAGCTGAAAAAAGTAAAGTCTGCCTTTGTTTAGGAGTATATTTTAAAATCTGCTCAATATCCTCTCTAAAACCCATATCCAACATTTCATCAGCTTCATCTAAAACAACACTTTCAATTCCAATCAAATCCAAAGTACCCCTTTTAATATGGTCCAAAATACGGCCGGGAGTACCAATTACAATATGAACCCCTTTTTTAAGAACTCTGATTTGCTTGCCTATAGGTTGGCCTCCATAAACTGAAAGTATTTTAAGATTTTTTATATTTGAACCTAATTTAGATATTTCATTAGCTACCTGAATTGATAGCTCTCTTGTTGGACAGATTACAATAGCTTGAGGAGATCTATCCTTGATGAATATCTTTTGAAGTATACTAACGCCAAAAGCTAAGGTTTTACCTGAACCTGTTTGTGCCTGACCAATAATATCCTTTCCTTTTAAAGCTTCAGGTATTGTTAATTTTTGAATCGGAGTTGGCTTATCAAATCCCATGTCTTTAATTGATTTTTTAAGACTATTGGAAATATTAAAATCATTGAAAGTTGTAACATTCATAAAAATCAGTTATATTAGTTTATTAAAATTATTCACTTTTTATATTAATGAAAAAAGAAATTAATAAAAATCAATTATATTGTTTTATTAAAATATATCATTAAATTTCTTTACTTTTTTATTTATGAAAAAAGAAATTAATATATTTTACTTATTTCCATTAATTAATAAGTCTATTTTAAACAAATCTATAAGTAAAAACGGTTATTTATACATATTATTGCTATCACACAAATACAACAGAAGCCAATTAGAAGAATGTAACATTTAACTCAAAACATCAAGTGACATCCAATATTGTTTTTTTATTTTAAAGTGAAGTCAATTTAATTATTTTGAAGCAATTTACTATCTTTAAATCAATATTGCTTTGTTTTATTCTGTCTATTTTATATATTATAGGTGTAAAATAGTTTAATATGAAAATAAATCCTAATTTTATATCCTATTGTAAAAGTCATAATTGGCTTGATGAAGCCATGGAAGACCAGAGTGTTGACGAATTGAACGGACTTTTAAAATTGCTCAAAGTACCTGAAAGCGTAACCGGTTTCTATAGAAAGGAGTATACTACATTATTGGGAGGTGAGAGAAGGTGTGATTTAGTATGTACGACATTGGATGATTATCTGTTGCATATAGAAGCATCATACAATACCCCCAGATATGAAGATATTTCAAGACAAATATGTTATGGACTAGAAATCCATATGAGCGGATGGATGGAAAATCCTGAACATCCAAAATGGGAAAACCCGGAAAATTACCCTCCAGTGAAGTCAATTTTTATAACTGCCCAAAAAACCAGCGAAAAAGAGATGTATGTGAATCTTAAAAGAAGATGTCCAAAATTAGGTTCAGAGATATACACATTTAAAGATATAAACCATCAAAAGTACATAAACCAAATCAAAAACAAAATCAGTACAGGCGAAAAAATAAATCATGAAGAAATAGCTTTTCTAAAATTCATAACACTGACAACAAAGAAAAATGAAATACATAAAACAATAATGGAAGCAATAAAACTATTAAAACAAGATAAAACAATTGATGAAGACATAAAAGATAAAATAAAACTAATATATATCAAAAACTGCATATTGTATATTGATGAAAAATATCAAGACCAGATATTTGATGAACTAAAAATGCAATTAAAAATACTAAACGACTTCGAAGAACAAGTAAGAATCAAATCAATGAAAGAAGGAAGAAACAAAATTGAAAAAATATTGGAATTAGAAAACATTCCCAAAGAAACCATAAATAAAATAATGAGCAAATCCAAAAAACACAATATAAACCCATAAAAAAATAAGAATTAAAACCATACACTATATTTCAAACAATAAAACTATTTGAATTCTTTTTTTCTTTTCTTTTTTTATCCATAAATTATATTCTGAATTTTTAAAATTAGCAGACACCCTAAAAAATGCCGAACAATGCTGCAATCATTTTCAAATTTCCAGCACTATGGATAATTTAATTTATAAAATTCTGATTTTTATTACTTAAATTTATAAGAATAAATGAAGTTACAAAAATTTTAAAAAATATAATGAACATAAAAAAAGTTATGAAGAATGTTAAGGTTGTTGCGGCGATTATAAGAAAAGATGAAAAAATATTAACAACTAAAAGGGGGTTTGGTGAATTTGAGGACTTTTGGGAATTTCCAGGAGGTAAAATAGAAGCTGATGAAACACCCGAAGAAGCCCTTAAAAGAGAAATAAAAGAAGAATTAAATGCATCTATTAAAATCAATAAGTTTTTAGTTAACATTAACTATGACTATCCTTCTTTTCATTTAGACATGGACTGTTATATCTGTGAATTAACTAGTGATATTAGCTTACTTGAGCATAAGGATGCTCGTTGGATATCTAAAGATGAATTTAAC
>CAYPJH010000231.1:0-1799 GCA_964411035.1 uncultured Methanobrevibacter sp.
GTTACAAAATATGCATCAGGATCCTGTTTTTATGACAAAAAATATACTTATGTACATATGGACATTGAAAAGGTCTGTAGACATATTTACTTGGGTGTTAAATAGTCATTATTTTAGGATTTATGTGACTCAAGATGTGATTTTTACTCTCTTGTTTTTTCTATTCCACCATAAATATGTAACATTACATATTTAATAAGAAAAGTTTTTACTTAAAATTCTAGCAAAGTTCATCAACAGACATTACAATTAGTAAGAATGATATTACAAGAAGGACATAACATTGACTTTAGATGATAATCATGTTAATTTAGCTTTTAAAACGATTTCTTAGGGGTAGAGGTTAATAATTTACACATATAAACATGAATCTACAGAGATACTCATTAAGACTTCAATAGCATTCTATATAAACAATATTAATTACCTCTAAAACTTTTCAATTAAGCCTTTGTCTACAGGGATATGTTTAACTTATTATACCTGTTTTCTCTGAAGAATTTTAACATGATTCAGCTTTTCAATGACAAATTTTGAGCTTGTGTGGTGATTTTAAAGTCTGCAAAAGCACAGGTGTTTCTATCATCACTACATGAAACAGTTACTAAAGATGCATGTGTCCTCAATAGATGAGAATTTAATAATGATTTCCATTTACAGTTAAATTAAATAGACTTTTATCAGAAAGTGGGGAAAAGATCCAAGCAAGCATATCACAAAAACAATAATCCAAATAGTTGATAATCATATGAAAAAGCACTGAGCCACTTGAATAATTAAAATCAATTAAAACTACAATTATGTACTGCACGCCAAACGGATTGGCAGCAAAGGTCTAACAATACTGGAAAGTTGGCAAAGTTGTATATAACACAACTCACATATACTTCTAGTGCATGCACAAATTGACAAAACTACATTTTTTTAAAAAGATTTATTTTTTAGTTGTAGTTGGACACAATATCTTTATTTTATTTATTTTTATGTGGTGCTGAGGATCAAACCCAGGGCCTCCAATGTGCTAGGTGAGTACTCTACCTGTGAGCCACAACCGCAGCCCCTAACAAAACTACTCTTTAAAATAGTTTGGTGTTCTCTAATAAATTTAAAGATATGAATTCTATGACCCAGCAATTTCACTCCTAGAAAGACATAAGTACAATTGCATCAGAAACACTTTGCAACAGTGTCCACAACAGCAATGACTCTAATAGCTAAAAAGCAGAAACAATCCAAATCTAATCAACCACAGAATGAAATATAAGTTGTAGAATATCCAAACAAGAGAATTCTACATGGTAACAAAAATGAACTATAGATAAATGCAGTAAGTTGGGATAATTCAGGAAGGTGACAGAAGCAAGACATAAAATATACAGATAAAGTTCAAAAATAGAAAAACTTTAAACATATATGATTTTGGAATATATAAATTAGTAGAAAACTAAAGAAAAATCAGGATAACCTCTAAGTTACTAAAGAGGGGGCTTCAGAATGTTCTACTTCTTAACACAAGCAATGTCTCCTCCATAGACATTCATATAATAATGTCATACTGGGGCTGGAGTTATGTCTCAGCAGTAGAGTGCTCGCCTATCATGTGTGAGGCCCTGGGTTCAATCCTCAGCACCACATAAAAATAAATAAATTTTTTTAAAAAAAGGTATTAAGTCCACCAACAACTAAAAAATAAATATTAAAAAAATAAAAAAAATAATGTCATACTGAAGAGTTGAATTGTTCACTTTTCTGTATGTTGTTATAGTTAAATTTTTAAAAAGAGGGATTAAAAAAGAAAT
>CAYPJH010000232.1:0-3146 GCA_964411035.1 uncultured Methanobrevibacter sp.
ATTCCACCCATAGCAGCAGGATCCATATCAGGAGCTCCACTACCACTTGATGCAATTACATCATCAATTCTTAAAATCATTTCAGCAGCTTCAGATGCAGATTGAACAGCTTGTTTTTTAACACGTTTTGGTTCAATGACACCAGCTTCTTTCATATCCATTACTTTTCCAGTAAAGACGTTTAAACCCATGTAGGAGTTATCTTCGTGAGATGCTCTTAAATCTACTAATGAGTCAATGCTGTCAAGACCTGCATTTTCAGCTAAGGTTTTTGGAACAATTTCTAAAGCTTCTGCAAATGCAGATACTGCTAATTGTTCTCTTCCACTGATTGATTCAGCATAATCTTTAAGTTTTTTAGCCATTGCTACTTCTGGAGCTCCTCCACCAGCAACAACTTGATCATCTTCAACAGTAGCAGCTACTACACCAATTGCATCTTCAATTGCTCTTACAATTTCATCCACAATGTGTTTTGTGCTTCCTCTTACGAATAAGGTTACAGCTTTTGCAGATTTACATTCTTCTACAAAGATCATGTCTTCACCAGAGACTTTTCTTTCTTCTACAATACCTGCTTCACCTAAATCGCTTGCATCAAGATCATCTAAGTTAGATACTACAGTTGCACCGGTTGCTCTTGCTAATTTTTCAATGTCTGATTTTTTAACTCTTCTTACTGCTAAAACTCCAGCTTTAGATAAGTAGTGTTGTGCTAAATCATCAATTCCTTTTTGTGCGAATAATACGTCTGCTCCTGCATCTACGATTTTTTGAACCATTTCTTTAACCATGTTTTCTTCTTGTTCGATGAATGCTTGCATTTGAGCAGGGTCGGTTATTCTTATTTCAGCATCTACTTCAGTTTCTTTTACTTCAAGAGGGCTGTTGACTAATGCTATTTTTGCGTTTTTAACTTCTTTTGGCATTCCTGGGTGTACTCTTTCTTTATCTACAATTACACCTTCAACTAATGTTGAGTCTTCTACAATAGCGCCGTCTTTTTTCTCTATTTTAATATGGTCTATGTCAACATTGTTTCCGTCTGCGACTTTTTGAACTGCATCTACAATTAATTCTGCTAATGGTTCACGTGCTGCTTCAGTTCCTTTTCCAGTCATTGCAGTCATAGCAACTTTTGTTAGAGTTTCTCTGTCTACAGTATCAATTGCGATTTCATCTAAGATTTCTTGTGCTTTTACTGCTGCTTGTCTATATCCCATTGCAACGATTGTTGGGTGGATATCTAAGTCAAGTAAGTTTTCAGCATTTTTTAATAATTCTCCAGCAATGATAACTGCAGTTGTAGTTCCATCTCCAACTTCATCTTCTTGTGTTTTTGCTACTTCTACGAGCATTTTTGCTGCTGGATGTTCAATATCCATTTCTTTTAAGATTGTTACTCCATCATTGGTTACAACGATGTCACCAAGTCCATCTACTAACATTTTGTCCATTCCTTTAGGACCTAATGTTGTTCTTACGGTTTCAGCTAATACTTTACCTGCTAAGATGTTGTTTCTTTGTGCATCTTTACCAATCATTCTGTTGGTTCCTTCAGGTAAAATGAAAATTGGTTGTCCTTGTGCCATTTTATCACCTTTATGTTTAATATAAATAATAACTAGTATTATAGTTATACTATATTAAATGAGTTTAAGGTTATATAAATACTTATCGTTTTTAGCAGATTCATTGAAATTAGATGTAAAATTAATATTATTCCTTCAATGACTTAATAAGTATTTTTTAATGCTTGACTGCTAGATTAATGTTTGCATTTACGCAATGTAATGATGTTTCTGTGTTTATTCCATCATAGCTGATTTTAACAAAATTCTATTTTATGAATATATATGAAACAATCCATTAATGAGCATATAAGTAATCTTATTGAAATTATGATATTTGAAGTTGATTATTAACATGAATAAAATAAGATTAGTATGTTAAATTAATCAAACTTTAAATTTAATATATTGAAAACAATGATTAATTTTTAAAAAATAAAAAAAGAGAATAATGATAAAACTATTATCATCATTCGTATTTAAATAACACTTTCTACTTCAGTTTCCTCTCTAACAATAATCTTGTTAGATTTAGCTAAATCCCCATAATAAGTGGTTATAATATATTCACCAGCTTGAAGAGTAATATTTAACTTAATCATACCATTTGCATCAGATACCCTATGATATAAGACACCATTAATATTAAAGGTTGCTTCAACACCTTTAGCAGGAAGTCCATGATCATCCAATAATGTAGCTACAAATGGAGTTCTATTACTTGTTGAAATATTTAAATCTTCAGATTGAATTGTAGATAAAACAGTAATATTATTAGACATTGACAAACCATTATACATAGCAGTTAAGATATATTCTCCTACACCAAGGTTAATGTTCAATACAGCAATACCTGACGTATCCTTGATTGTTCTTTCATAGAAGACACCATTAATATTGAATACGACTTTAGTTCCTATTGGTGCTGCATTACCATTTTCATCCAATAATTTAATTTCATATTGAGTTCCGTTTCTGAAGTATTTAACAACATCATGAGCAATCATATTAGGTAAAACAGTAACATTAAATAACCTTAACTCGCCATTTGCTGAGTTTAAAGCTGATAATACATAAGTACCTGGAGCAAGATTAATATTCAAACTAGCACTACCAGATACATCTGTTAGTCTATAATATGATATGCCACTAATGTTAAATGAAACACTTGAATTTTTCAATAGATTACCTTCACTATCAAGGAAAGTAGCTGAGAATTGAGTGCCGTTTCTAAATATTTTAACAATATCTTGACCTATAATTGTTGTTTTAACGGTTATATTGCTTCTAACTGTAATTGGAGCATAATCTGAATTTCCTTTAAAGCAAACATCAAATTTATAGAAACCTACAGGCAAATCAATAGATTTTACACCTAAACCTTTACTGTCAGTAGTTCTATTGTACTTTATACCATTAATTTCAAATTCAACAAAAATACCAGCTACAGGATTACCCTCAACATCAGTTGCCTTAATAACTAAAGTTTCATTACCACCCAAAAATTCTATTACTGGCTCTACAATAATAATAAGACTTTTAGATTCTATTTCAAAAACTTCAGAGGCTGTGAAT
>CAYPJH010000233.1:0-7364 GCA_964411035.1 uncultured Methanobrevibacter sp.
ATAATGTTTAATCAACATAACATTAAAACAGATTTAATAGGATATATATCTTTAATTTATAAGGATAAAATTGAAGAGGTTATTTTATCAAATCCCAAAAATACTTCTATTGAATTAGCCTATAAAAAATATGGTTCACTAAAAGAATCTAAAAACAAACTTGTAAAAGAATTTGATAAGTTTTTAAATTGCTATTTGAATTTGAAAGAACATCATTTTAATTTAAAAAACTTAAATTTATCTAAATGTAGTGATTTTCAAAAAGAAGTATTAATAGAACAATATAAAACCCCCTTTGGTGAAGTTAATTATTATAAGGACTTAGCGATAGCTATTGATAAATGCAAATCCTCAAGAGCTGTTGGTAATGCACTTCGAAATAATCCATTTCCCCTTATTATCCCTTGTCATAGAACAATACGAGGAAATAATGAAATTGGTGGTTTTGTAGGAGATGTAAAAAACTATTATAAAAAAATTCTTCTTAAACATGAAGGAAATAAAATAATTAATAATAAAGTGATTTTATAGGTGTGATTTAAATTAAATATAAATGCAAAATTTGTGGACATATTTATGACGAGGAGGAAATGGGGATTTCAATAGAACAATTAGGTAAATGTCCAATATGCCAACAATGCGTTGATAATTTTATTTTAATTGAAGAAGCTCCCAAATCTATTTTATCCTATGATCGTATAAGAGAAGATAAAAGTATTCGTTATATGGAAGAAATTCATGAAATGGCCGTATCCGGAAAAGGTGTAGTCACATCCATGGCAACCAAGTTACCAATGCCTAATTGGGATGATATTCTAATTTTAGGCAGCCAATTAAATACAAAACCATTAGAAAATGATGCAGAAGTTATCACTCAGACGATTATTGGTAAAAATGCTAAAAAACCAATGATACTTAATACTCCAATTTACATTACCCACATGTCTTTCGGAGCATTATCCCGCGAAGTTAAAACCGCTCTTTCAAAGGGTAGTGCTATGGCAAAAACAGCAATAGCTAGTGGAGAAGGAGGAATACTTCCAGTTGAATATGATAATTCTTATAAATATATTTTTGAGTATATTCCTAACCGTTATAGTGTAAATGACAATAATCTTAAAAAGGTTGATGCAATTGAAATTAAAATTGGTCAAGCTACAAAACCCGGTCTTGGAGGTCAAATTGAAGGCGTTAAAGTAACTGAAGAAATTGCAAAAATAAGAAATAAAAAGGCAGGTGAAACTATTTATTCACCTTCTACCTTTAAGGAAGTTAAAACTAAAGATGACTTGAAAAATCTTGTAGATGAATTAAGACAAAAATCTGAAGGCAGACCTATTGGAATAAAATTAGCTGCAGGCCATATTGAAAAAGATTTAGAGCATGTACTTTATGCTGAAGCGGATTTTGTAACTTTTGATGGAAGAGGAGGAGCAACTGGTGCAAGCCCTATGTTTATAAGGGATTCAACTTCTGTTCCAACCATATATGCACTTGATAGAGCCCGCAAATATTTAGATGAACATGATTCTGATATTTCTCTTGTAATCACCGGTGGTTTAAGAGTATCTTCAGACTTTGCAAGAGCGCTGGCAATGGGTGCTGATGCAATAGCTATTGGAACTTCAGCCCTGATTGCAGCTGCATGTCAACAGTATAGGATTTGTCAAACTGGAGACTGTCCAGTTGGAGTTACAACCCAAAAAGAAGATTTACGAAAAAAACTAGATGTAGATACTGCATCATTAAGGGTTTATAACTTTTTAAATCAATCAACTGAAGAGTTGAAAACATTTGCAAGATTAACTAGCCATAACAATGTTCATGATATGAATATTGAAGATTTGGCAACTGTTAATTCAGAAATTTCAAATTACACAAGAATAAAACACGTTTGATGATAAAATGAAGTATAAATTAGCAATCATATATGGAATTATAACATGGATATTAATATCTGTAGTAACCATATCATTAACTGAACATACTACGAATATGGATCTTCCATTTTCAAATATAATAATACCTGCATGCATAATAATTATAATAACTTTCTTTTCAATATTATATATTAGAAATTTTGACTCTAATGAAGTAGTGGAAGGATTAAAATTAGGTATTGTGTTTGTAATAATAGATATTATATTTGATTATATCTTTTTTATACTTCAAAATAATTATAATCTTATTGGAGAATATACAACCCATTTATTATCAACAGTAATTTTAATTATAATGATAACAACATTTATAGGATATTTAGCCCAAATGACAATTGAATTAAGGTGAACAAAAATGAAATTATCAAAAAATCATCCAAGATATAAATCATTAGTATTAAGAGAAAAAATAGTGAAAGCTGGTGAAAAAGGACTTTTAGCGCCATCTGCATTAATTTCCCATGGAAGAGGAGAAACCTTTGACTATCTGCTAGGTGAAAAAACAGTTTTTCCGGCAAAAAGAGCAATGTATGCAGCAGTTGCTTCAATGTTACTTGCAGAAAATCCAGTTATATCAGTTAATGGAAATACAACTGCTTTAGCTATTGATGATATAATAAAATTTGCAAAGAAGATAGATGCAAAAATTGAAATAAATTTATTTTACAGAACACCTGAAAGAGTAGAAAAACTAGCAAAACTCTATAAAGAACATGGATATGAAAATGTTTTGGGAACTGATGATGATGAATTAAAATATCTTAAAAATATTGAAAATCCAAGAGCAAGTGCTAGTAAAGAAGGAATATATAACAGTGATGTTGTTTTAGTCCCATTGGAAGATGGTGATAGGGCAGAAATACTTGCAAAAACCGGAAAAAAAATAATAACCATAGATTTAAATCCATTATCAAGAACCTCTAAAAAATCTGACATATCTATTGTTGACAATCTTGTGCGAGCCATACCATTAATGACACAGATTGCAACTGATCTTAAAGATCAGGAAAATGAAAAACTATTAAATGAAATTATAAATGATTTTGATAATAAAAATAATCTCAAAGAATCAATTGAAGAATTTAAAATAAAAACAGAGTAGTGGAAATAATGCGAGTTATGGGAATATCAGGGATGCCGGGTTCTGGAAAAAGTCTTGTATCAGATATAGCTATTGAAAAAGGTGCTAAAATAGTTAGCATGGGAGATATTATTCGAGAAGAAGCTAGAAAAAGAAATGAAAGCACTAAAGTTACTGCAAGAAAATTAAGAGAAGAACATGGGGATTATATTGTTGCAGAACTTACAATAGCCAAAGTAAAAAAGCTACTTCAAAATAATAATTATCCTTTAATTATTATAGAAGGAATTAGAAGTTTATATGAGGTTAATCTTTTTAAGGATACTTTTGAGGATTTTTTTATTCTTTCGATTTTTGCAAATCCTGCTTTAAGATTTGATAGGCTTAAGCAACGAAAAAGATCTGATGATTCAGATAACTATGAAGAATTTTTAAATAGGGATATAATGGAATTAGATTTTGGTATTGGTGGTGTAATTTCATTATCTGATTGTATAATTATTAATGAAACTACTTTGGATGACTATGTCAGTAAGATAAATAAATTTTTTAATGATAAAACAGATTTATAATATTTTATTTATCTTCAAGTACAGCATTTTTTATTATATAAACCCCATTATCATAATTCCATTTTTTTTCTGCTTCCAATATTTTTATGGATTTTTTAAAGATAGGTCCGTCAATTACAAGGGTTTCAGCTTCTCCACCTTCAAAAGCAATATCTACATGATACTTTTTATTTAATTCTATAAGTTCATCCAGTGCTTTATCTGTAATTTCACGACCTAACCATGTTTCATCTAATCCATATGCAAAAACTCCGCTTATTATAACTTTAAAGCCTAGTTCTATTATTTTTTTCATGTATTCTAATTCGTCTACATGCCAGTAGGGGGAGAAAATTTTTAAGCCTACCTGTTCACCTAATTTTTCTATACGAGATTTTTGATATTGTGAGTAAAGTGCACCGGTATATATGCATTCAATACCTAAATTTTTAAGTTTTATAAACTCGTTTTTTAAATCTTCAAGTTCGGCTTCTTTAAGTCCTTGAGTTTCACCAATAATGATGGGAATTTGAAAGGCTTCTGCAAGCATTTCTGTAAGATGAATATTAGGTACATGAAACATGTAGGATTCATCATTTATAGATTTCATTGAAAGAAGATATTCAACATCATCATTATTTTTTAAAGCACAATACAATGCCATTGTACTGTCTTTTCCCCCTGAAAATAATACTGCAGCCTTCATTTTCTAATTTTCCCTAGTTTTTTAATTTTTCTAAAAATAACTACAATATTGTCAAAATAAATTCCAAATATTGCAACAATAACACCAAAACAGCCTGATGCAAAGATAAATTCATTATTATTCAAAAGTGATGCGTTTGTATGGTTTATACTTTGTTGTACAGGACCTTCTATTTTAGTAGGAACTATTCCTCTATCTAATAAATATTGTTTAACTTCATCAAGTGATGATGAGGATAAAACAAGTTTAACATGAACTTGAGCATAAGAAAGAGTACCACCATATACTTGATTATACCAATCAGAAAAAGATTTTAAAGCACTGTTACTATCATATCCTTCCATTAACTCAATATCAATTTTACCGCTTTCGTTAACAGTGAAATTTTTATAATTTGAATCTATATTTTCAAGAACACTATTCATATATTTCATTTCTCTATCATTAAACCGCCACAAATAAAATGTGATTCCGGTTGTTTCAAATGATTTAACACCGTCAATATGAGTTAAATTTTCCTTTAATTCATCCATGTCCGATGCTGAAGAAACATCCAAGTGCATTGTTTCTTCATTAGTTGGGACAACCTTTTCTATTGTACTAACTACTTCAGGTATTTCTTCATAGATTGGAGATAAAAAGAAAGCTCCTCCTATACACCCAATGATAAAAGCAGAAAGCAATACAATAGCTACTTCTTTTTTAGGCATGAACGGTCTTAACATTCCAATAGAAAAAACAAAAATCATTATTATTATAAATAATATAATAAAAACTATTGCCATTATAATATCCATGTATTCACTCGCCATTCAAAATATTATTTTAAATATTTATTAATTTATTTTTAATACATTAAAAGAGTTTTGATAAAAAAGTAAAAAAATATTAAATTTTATCAATTACAATATTTTTAGAGTTTTCCGGCCAGCTGATTAAAACTTTATTAATGCCTTTTTCTAGCTTTAAATTACAATTCACATTATCTGATTTATGGTTATATGAAAAGCTCTTTATTTTATTATCATGCAATAACAGTTCACCAGATAATGTTTTAGATCTAATCATAATAGGAATTTCTTTATTAGTTTCAATTATAACTGTTTGTTTGGATCCAACACCCTGACTGTAAACATTATCAATCCCGTTTACTAATTTTAAAAGTTCATTTTTAGTATTTAGACTATTTGAAATATCTAAATTATTTTCAATAGTCAATTGAGAAATGGGTATTGTAAAAGCAATTAAAATTATAATTGATATTGCAAATAGAAATATTACTTCTACTGACATTTGACCGTTTTTATCTTTAATCATCATTAAATCACAAGCACCATATGTTTACTTAAAATCATCATTATATCTCCCATAAAAATAGTTATTATTAAAGCTATTGTTATGGCAGGGGCAAAAGGAAATCCTAATTTAATATTAATATAATCTGAAATTATTTTTTGACTATTCATAATTTTTAATTGATACATGTCTTTTTTTGTAATTCCCCCAGCACTTACAGATTTAAAACAATATTTATAATCTGGATCATTTTTAAGTTTATAAACCTTTAAATTGCTTTTCTCATTTGCAATCAGATTAACAATTCTTTCATCGTTAAAATAAAAATCATTAACTATCATCCCTTCTTTCAATTCCTGAATTTTAATTGATTTATTAAAATTCGATCGAATGAAGAATAATAAGTTTTTATAATTAAGCAAATTGAAGAATAATTCTCCATTACTGTTGAAAACAACATTTTTCATGTTTAAATAAAAAATCATGCAAATTAAAAATGGAAAACTTATAATTATAGCATTTAAGATAACAGAAAATGAAAATAAATAGATTGATAAGTCTGGTGAAATATTCAAAAATGGAATATTAATGCAAAATGGTATTGCTGTGGCTATTCCAGTTAATAATTTTACATCACCGCCACCCCAAATTTTTAATTTCCATAACAGATAACACACAACATAGGTCAAAATACCTGAAATAATTGAAGATAAAATATGTTTAATATTATTTGTTAATAGGGATAAAATCAAATTTGAAGTTAAACCAAAGAGTACCAACAATAGCGAAATCCTATCTGGTATGATATTATGTTTAATATCGAAGTATGAAGCTATAATTGAGCAGATAACTGTAAAAACAACTTGAATTATAAAAATATATTCACTAATCATATTAATAATTAAAAAAAATCATCATATATTAAAGATGTATGAAGTTACAATATTAAATTGCTTTTAGGATGAAAATTTACATCTAAAAATAATATTATTATGGATGTATTTCAGTTTTTTGCAATTTTTTGGATGAAACATAAATTAACAAAAAATGAAATAAAATTTAAAAAATTATCAATATTTACTTAATATAATCAAGATAGACAAGAAATAATAGTCCCATATTTCTTCATTTTTACAATACTCCAACAACTTTTTTTCTATATAAACATGTAAATTACTTAAATATTCATCAGGAAATGTTGATTTTACTTTAAAAATGTACTCCACATCTTTATCAAAATCCTCGGGTAATGTGTGTGAAATACAATGTTCTAGATTATCATTATTAGGGATAATTTCTGTATTAATGTAATCAAAAACTTTTTTTCTAAAAATAGGAAATTTTTCTTTCATCATATTCTTATTCTCTTATGTTTTTTGCAATGTTTTTGAATGAAACATAAATTAACAAAATATTTCCAATTAAATAAAAAAATTTTTTAGAATCTGAAGATAACTTCTTTTTCTAGACTTTTGTAATGATTTTTTTAACTTCTTGTCATATTCTTCTACATAATTTCTAGTTTTCTCTATTTCATCTTCAGTTATTACAAATAAATATGGATTTTCTTTAATTGTTTCGCTAATTAAATCATTATTTTCATCAAAAATCTGTTCTAAAAAATGAGTGCCCCTACCTTTATTACTAAGATAATAAGTATTATTCTTATATTTAAAATAAATTATAATTTTTTTTCCATTATTCATTGGAATAACTTCATAAGAGATGTCATCTCCTTCAGCATGAAACCTCATTTTTTAACCCCTAAAATTTCTTTTAAAACTTCACAT
>CAYPJH010000234.1:0-2663 GCA_964411035.1 uncultured Methanobrevibacter sp.
ATGAATAATTCCCATAAATTTGGTGCTTAGGTGGTTTCATGACGAAACTGTTTGGAACATCAGGTATAAGAGGTCTTGTAAAGGAAGAGGTAACTGCAGAGCTTGCTTTAAAGGTAGGTAAATCATTAGCTTATTATCTGAATAATTCCGGAAGTGTGGTTGTTGGTTATGATACTCGAACTTCTAATGCAATGCTTGATCAGGCAATATGTGCAGGTATTTTAGAGGGTGGAGTTAATGTAATTAAAATTGGAATGGTTCCAACCCCTTTGGTAGGTTATGCCTGTGAAAAATTAGGTGCTGATGCTGGGGTTATGCTTACAGCTTCCCATAATCCATCCCAATATAATGGAATTAAATTATGGAATAAAAATGGTATGGCTTATACTTCAAAACAGGAAGAAGAAATTGAAAGAATCTATAATAATTGCGAATATATTACAGCTAACTGGCATGATATTGGCCGACTTGAATATAATGATGAAATTAAAGGACAATATATAGATGATTTACTTGATTTGGTAGATATTAAGCCTGGTTTAAAAATTGTAATTGACTGTGCATCTGGAGCAGGTTCTGAATTGTCCCCTTTAATCTTTAGAAAAGCAGGATGTGAAGTAACAACATTGAATTCTCAACCAGACGGATTTTTCCCAGGAAGAAATCCAGAACCAAATGAAGATAACTTACAGGACCTTATGAAAACAGTAGTAGCTGTTGGTGCTGATTTGGGAATAGCTCATGACGGTGATGCAGATAGAATGATAACAATTGATGAGAATGGAAATATTTCACCTTTTGACAGCTTACTTGCACTTATTTCAAAAGAATTTGGAGGGCTTGTTGTAACAACAGTAGATGCAGGAATCTGTATGGATGAAGCATTGGCTGAAGTCGGAGGGAAAGTTCTCAGAACAAAAGTTGGAGATGTAAATGTTGCTGAGGTAATCATAGAAAATAATGCTGCCTTTGGAGGAGAACCATCTGGAACATGGCTGCATCCTGATTTTTGCATGTGTCCTGATGGGATATTGTCTGGTTTAAGAATGGCAGAACTCATATCAAAGAAAGGAAAATTATCAAAACTACTCTCTGAAATACCGTCATATCCGAATATCCGTAAAAAAGTTACATGTTCAAAAGAGGATAAAATAGAAATCATGAAAAAAATGGAAAAACTTCTAACAGAAACCTTCGACGATATCAGCGAGGTAAACAATATTGATGGTGTTAGAATATCATTTAATGATGGTAGCTGGGTTTTAGTAAGACCTTCAGGTACTGAAGATTATATTCGCGTAACTTTAGAGTCAAAAGATTTAAGTCGTGCAAATTTTATTTGTGATGAATGTTTAAGGATTATTAATGAAAACTTATAAAAATTATAATTAATATTTTAAAATTTGAGGGTTTATAAATGAAAGCAATAATTTTAAGTGCTGGTGAAGGGTCTAGGATGAGACCATTAACCCTTACTAAGCCTAAAACAATGTTACCTGTAGCTGGAAAGCCAATTGTCCAACATAACATTGAGTCTTTAAAAGAAAATAATATTACTGATATTTTACTGATTGTAAGGTATAAGGAAGATATTGTTCGCGATTACTTTGGAGACGGTTCTGAATTTGGAGTAAATATTAGCTATGCAAGACAAAAAGACTTTTTAGGTACTGCTAATGCAATAAGTTATGCTAAAGATTTCATTGATGATAGTATAATAGTTTTAAACGGAGATGTTATATTAGATGAAGGCATTATCAATGAGATTATTGAAGAATATGAAAAAGAAAAACCTGATACTTTAATGCTTTTGACTGAAGTGGAAGATCCATCTGCATTTGGTGTTGTGGAACTTGATGGTAAAAACATTAAAAATATTATTGAAAAGCCGAAAAAAGAGGAAGCCCCAAGCAATCTGATAAATGGTGGAATCTATGTCTTTAATGAGGATATTTTCCCTAATATTGATAAAACAGAGCTGTCTGAAAGAGGAGAATATGAGATAACCGATTCAGTTACAATGCAGATTCAAAATGGAAAAAAAGTCATTGGTCTTAAAACTGATAAAGATTGGATTGATGTTGGAAGGCCATGGGAACTGATTGAAGTTAATGAAGAAGTTATATCTTCTCTTAAAACAGACATTAGAGGAAAAATAGAAAATGGTGCCTTTATACATGGGGAAGTCTTTTTAGATGAAGGAAGTATTATCCGGGCAGGAGTATATATTGAAGGAAATGTATACATAGGTAAAAATTGTGATATAGGCCCTAACTCTTATATTAGAGGCAATACTTACTTTGGAGACAATGTTCATGTTGGAAATGCAGTTGAAATTAAAAATTCAATTATTATGGAAAATACCAATGTTAGCCATTTAAGTTATGTTGGAGACTCTGTAATAGGCTCTAACTGTAATATAGCAGCAGGTACCAACATTGCAAACCTTCGTTTTGACAATGAAAATGTTAAAACAAAAGTCAAAGGTAGAAAAATAGATAGTGGTAGACGTAAACTTGGAGCTATTATAGGAGATTCTGTAAAAACCGGAATTAATTCAAGCTTGTCTCCAGGTGTTCAGGTAGGTTATAATTCCACTATCGGTTCAGGTGTTTTATTATATGATGATGTACCTTCAGATACACGTGTACTTGTAAAACAAA
>CAYPJH010000235.1:0-1875 GCA_964411035.1 uncultured Methanobrevibacter sp.
TGGCAACCAACTATAAGCGGGATGCAATTCGTTATCTAAAGTGTTTTGAGCAGTTCGGTGATCTGACCTGCAGTGTCGTGATCTCACCTCCTGATATGCGGGAAAGTGTGGATGATATCGATGAAGGTACCGACGATATAGTCATCGAGTACTGGGAAAAGATGATGAAGCAGTACGGTGATGCGGATGCCTACGAAGAGGCTGTGAAGAACAAATTCTGCGATGGTGAGATTGATATTCTCATCGTCTGCAGTAAGCTTCTGACCGGTTTTGATGCTCCTGTTTGCCAGGTGCTGTACATCGATAAGGAATTGAAGGAACATGGCCTTCTTCAGGCTATTGCCAGAACAAATAGACTCCGTGAAGGCAAGGAATACGGCCTGATCGTTGACTACCGTGGATTGATTCAGAAGTTGGATGCAGCCATGGATATGTACAGCGGTGCCGGCCTGGAAAACTTTGAAGGCGGAGATCTGAAGGGTGTTGTAGTTGATGTCCTGGAAGCTTTGGGACAGCTGAGAGCAGCATATACGAACCTAATGGATCTGTTCTCAGATATCAAGGATCTCAGTGACACAGAAGCAGTGGAAGTATCTCTGGCAGATGAAAAGAAACGTGAGCAGTTCTACAATTTGTTGTGTACATTTGGCAGGGCACTGAATCTTGTTTTGAATTCTGAGCAGGCTTACGCCGCTGCTTCCAGAGAAGAGCGAAAGAAGTATCAGGATACATTCGTGTTCTTTTCCAAAGTGCGTCGCAGTGTGAAGATCCGCTACTGCGATACCATCGACAACAGCGAATATGAGCCTTTAATGCAGAACCTCCTGGATACACATCTATCTGTGGCTGGGTTGAAGCAGCTTACCAATCCGGTGGATATCCTCAACAAGGATGATTTTGAACGGGAACTGGAAGAGCTGGGAACGCTCCGTGCAAAGGCAGATGCGATTACAAGCAGGCTTTCCAGAAGTATCAGCGCTAAGTATGAGGAAAACCCTGCTTACTACGATAGCTTCTCAAAACGGATTAAAGATGCGTTGGATCAGTACAAGGAAAAAGTCATCAGTGAAGCGGAGTATTTGGCAAAAATGAAGAGCATTATGGAGGACTACCATGCAGGTAAGAGCACTGTCAGCTATCCAGAACGGATCAAGCATAATGTTCATGCCCAGGCATTCTACGGTGTTTTGACCGCGCTGTTCGATGAAACTCAAATTGAGGGGATGACCCCCGATTTTGTTGCAGAGATTGCAGAAGGGATTACGACGATTATTGCAAAGCACAGCCGCGTTGACTGGACCAACAACCAGACGATTCATAATCGAATTTCCCAGGACATCGACGACTTGTTCTATGAGTATGAGAAGAATCGAGGATTGATTTTGGACTTTGACGTGATCGATAAGATTATTGAAAACGTAAAAACCGTTGCTTTGCGGAGGTTCTAATCATGCAGGGGACGATTATCCAAAGAACCATTCTAATTTATGGAAGTCCATTACAATATTCTCTGGAACGGAAGAACGTGAAGAATCTGAACCTCCATGTGCGAAAAGATGGCAGCGTGTATGTATCGGCTAATGCGGCTGTTCCGGAAGAGAAGATTGATGAGTTCCTAATCAGTAAGGGATCCTTTATCAGAAATGCGCAAAGCAAGTTTAAGGACCAGGAGCGGTATAAGCCATTACCTAAGCAGTATGTAAGCGGAGAAACATTTTATATTCAAGGCAGAGCATTACGCCTAAAGGTTACACAGGCAGATAAAGACAAGATATATTCAGATGGAGTATATCTATTCCTCGAACTGAAAGATGCACTGGACACTGCTAAGAAGGAACAAATGGTCAAAAGGTTCCTGGATAGACAGTGCAAAGC
>CAYPJH010000236.1:0-1584 GCA_964411035.1 uncultured Methanobrevibacter sp.
ATATATTTACCACAGGAATGAAGTAATTAATGTTTTAGAGATGGCACCAGAAGATCTAAGAAATCTCCTAAATTAACCAATGAATTATGACCCCCATCACACCTGGAATTTAGCCTTTGAATCACCTCTTCAAAAACCCTGATGGTTGAATCACAGACTCTGAAACAGGAGTCCCCTGTGTTCCTCCTTTGCTGGTAAAGCAATACAACTTTTTCCTTATTATCAAAATGCTGTCCTCTTTATTGGATTGGCATTTGGGGATAAGGACTGAGTTTTTGGTAACAATAATAATTCAGATTTAATAATAATTAGGATTATTATTCAATTCTTTTGAAAAGCAAGAAAGAAATATAAATATATCTATTTATTAGATGAAACTTATATAAATGAATAGTAATGCTATTAGGTGGGTCTAAAAATCATTTACAAACATTATATCACAACAGATTTTACCAATAGAATTTCATAGAACCAGAAGTACTAAAATGTTCGAGTTCTATCTTATAAACTTGGCTCACCAATCCAGAGATTTCACAAAATACATTAATATAAATTGAGGGAATGTAGCAATTTATATTAATGTACAATAAAAAAGAGGAAATATAAGCATATATTGAGCATATATATCCCTGATTATTGGTGTGAAATGTTGAATATTTAAGTTATTTTAGATTGGGGCAGGGATCTTTTGTTGTCTTGTAGTCACCTTCCCATACTTGGAGCATTGCTTAGTAAATTCTATTACTAAATATTAAAGGACAGATTTGGTTCTGTGTCTTAGAAAGGGTTAAATTTGATTGCTGTTAAGTGGTTTGGTACCTAGTTGACAATGAGATTTATAATGACCAGTGTCATTATAAGAGTATTTATTAGGTGACAGAAACTCCATAGTGGTCAGAATCTCAATATCAAGAAAATAAATTATCATTGCTTTTGTGTAAGTATATGAAGAAGCTAAGAATCAAATATCACATACCTGTTTGTTACTGAATCAAGACAATCTGAGGTACAATCAATGGCATAAACAGGTCTTTAAAAAATATTCTGAGCACTATAATGCACTCCTTGGCTGAGTACTGTAACACACTCCTTGACTCAGGAGGCTGAGGCAGGAGATCACAAGTTCAAAGCCAGCCTCAGCAATTTAGCAAGGCCTTAAGCAACTTAACAAGACCCTTTCTCAAAATAAAAAAAAATAAATAAAAAGAGCTGGGGGTGTGACTCAGTGGCAAAGTGTCCTTGGGTTCAATTGCAAGTACTAACAAAACAAAACAAAACAAAAAACAAAACAAAACTTAATAAGTATACATATTTATAAGTTAAATGTGATATTTCAATGTGTGATGATAAAATCAAGGTAATGAGCACATCTATTGCTTTAGACATTTTATCATTTCTTGTGGTGAGAACATTCAAAATCCTCTCTTCTAACTATTTTGAAATAGAGAATCAATTATTTTTAACTACAGTCGTCCTTACTATGCTTGACAATACTTATTTCTTTTATGTAACTCTTAATAGGTCTTTGCATATAAGGGGAACTTCTGAAGCTTTTGGATGTCCTACTTCTAAGAGCCAAGAACA
>CAYPJH010000237.1:0-9025 GCA_964411035.1 uncultured Methanobrevibacter sp.
ACCTGCGGTGAAAAAGATGATGTAGAATGGTATGATCGTATTACAGGTTATGTTCAACAAGTAGGTAGAGCAAAATCATCTTCCGGAGGATGGAATCCAGGAAAACGTCAAGAATTACTTGACCGTAAAAGATGGGAACAATAAAAAACCCATCACCTCACTATTTTTATTTGAAATAAATAAAACATGCCCTGTCTAAAATCATGTTTTGATTAAAAACTGCAAATTAAATCAAAAAGTTATTAAAAATTACAATACTTATTTTATAAATAATGAAAAATTATTATGGGGATATATACTAAATCAAAAATAAAATAAAATAAAATTCCTAAATATTTCCCAGATAAACATATTTCATTCCATGGTTTTTAGCTATTTCTTCTGCTTTGAAAAGAGTTTTTTCATCAGTTGGCAATATATTATCCATTTTATAATATGGAAATGCTCTGGAAAAGTGAATTGGAACGCTTGAAGATAAGTTTTCAACAACAAACTCTACAAGAGAAGTAATTTCCTCACTAGAATCATTTTTACCATTAATTAAAAGATTAGTTAGCTCAATATGTTTACCTGCATCATAAATTCTTTCAATATTATCTAAAACTACCCTTAAATCTGCTTTACAAACTTTTTTATAGAAATCATCAGACATGGACTTTAAATCTATATTAAACGCATCTACAAAAGTTAAAATCTCCCCAACAGACTCATTAGACATGTATCCATTACTTACATAAATTATTTTCAAACCGTTATCCCGTGCAGGCAGAGAAACATCCTTATTAAAAGGCAAATGTATTGTAGGTTCATTATATGTCCAGGATATAGACTTACAATCATGATTAATTGCATTTTCCACGATAGTCTCTGGAAGCATTTTAATAGATGGTGAAAGTTCATCATATTCCTGTGAAATGCTATAGTTCTGACAATGTAAACAGCCCATATTACATCCAAAACCGCCAATTGAATAAGTCATAGTGCCCGGCAAATATCTTTTTAAAGGCTTTTTTTCAATAGGATCTACATTAACCGCAGATATTACACCATAACCAATATCAATTAACTCTCCATTTACATTTTTATAATTATTACAAATTCCAAACTTCCCTTCATTGATCTTACAATAATTTCCACAAATTTCACATCTTACCTTATTGTTTTTAGAACTTTTTTTATATCTCATAATATCACCATCTAAAGAGGGAAGTCAATTTGTTAAATCGTTTATATATAGATATTGTTTAATTTTTTAATTCATCATTTCTTTTTTAAAATTTTGAGTTTTCGATTTTAAAAATAATTAATAATATTTTGAAAATTATATTAAATTTATTAAAATCAGAAATTAAATGAAATTAATTTAAAATGAAGTGCAGCAAAAATAAAAAAAATATTATTCAGACTAAATTTTGATTTTAGCTGACACTTTTCAAAAAATAAGAAAAATATTATAATTTTTCTTTTTTAAGAACTTGTATGTCAGTTATTCTGGTGTGGGGGTATTGTCCGTCATCATCTTTTTCAACAGCTTTCACCATGTCCCATATTGTAAGTAAAGCTACACTGACACCTGTTATAGCTTCCATTTCCACTCCTGTTTTTCCAAACATGTTAACTGAGCAAGTAGCTATTATTTCACTTTTTTTAACTTCAAAATCAACAGTTATGCCAGTTAAATTTAATGGATGGCATAATGGAATGATTGATGAAGTGTTTTTAACAGCCTGAATCGCTGCAATTTGGGCAGTAGTTAAAACATTTCCCTTTTTAATTTCCTCATTCTCAATCATGCTTACGGTGTTTTCAGATAATATGATTTTTCCACTAGCTATAGCTGTTCTTTTTTGATTTATTTTTTCTCCAACTTCAACCATGTGTACTCCAGTGTCTGTTAAATGTGTAAACTCTTTATTCATCTTAAAACCTCTATTTTTCACTTACTTCAAGAACATCTAATTGTTGGCATACTGCTTGGATGCCTAAAATTTCACCTACATTAGGATGGGTTCTATTTTCATCGCCAGAAATCAGTTCTTTAATATAAAGCCCTCCTTCAGTTTTGATAATCATTTCAAAAGTCACATCATCAATCATGTTAACTTCAACATGTTTAACATGTTTAACTCTGACTTTATCTGCTCGTCTTCTTAAAACTCTTAGAGGTGTCTGTTGATTAATTTCACCTAGTTTTAATAATTGAGGTAATTTATCAGCATCATATGGTTTGTTGCATTTAACTAAAGCTTTATAAACTTTGAAGGTGTCCGGTGATGACTGTTTAATTTCTGCTTTTCTATTTTTTTCTGTAAACTTAAGATTGCGGTATTGTGTTTTACCAATGTTTATATTGTTTATTTCTTCTTCTAATTTTTTCAAATCGATTTTTCTAATTTTAGGTTCTTTGATTTCTAAAACAAATGGTCTTCCTGAACCTAGCATTAAAACATCAATGTCTTCACGACCTGCACCATGAAATTTTGCAGCATACCCTCTGGTTGCTTCCAGTATCTTTTCAGAGAGCAGTTCTTCAACTGATTCAGGATACTGTTTTCCAGTTCCATTACAAGATTCGCATCCTTTTCCTTTACATTTGCTGCAGGGCCATTTTGTCTGAGGTATTCCCCGAATCAGTTTATTATATTTGCCTTCAATATAGATTGGATTTATCTGCAATCTTACAGATTCTGATTTTAAATTTACATTAATTACAACATCCTGTTTTAAAGAATTGAATTCCTTATTAAGATTGTTTTCCAATTCTTCTATAATAATATTATTCAGTTCTTTTTTAATAGGCCTTGCATTTAAATCCAAATCATCTGAGAATTCCTCATCTCTTTTTTGAATTTCTTTATCTATACTTGTTCCAACTGAAAAGGTATCAAATTCAACTCCTAAATAATCGATTTTATTGTAGATTTTATCAAAAATATTTTCATTCAGTTTGTTGAAAATATTTTCACAGATTACACAATGCTCATCATTTAGCTCTATTTCTAAAATTTCAGATACTTTTAAAGCAACATCCAAAGGGTTTTTTTCTTTAGTGAGATTTATAAGATTTCGGCCAAGGCAATAGCTGCATATATTTCCATTGGTCTTATCTAAAATTTCCCTAGCCTTGTTTAATACTAATTGATCCATATTATCAAAACTACTTCATGAATTGGCCCATTACACGGCTCATTGCACCGCCACCAAGTCTTCCTCTTCTTCCCATACCTTTCATTGCCTTTTTAGTGTTGTTGTAATATTTGAGAAGGTCTTTAACATCACTTTCATTAACCCCTGCACCTCTAGCTATTCTTCTAATACGGGATTGTTTGATTAATTTAGGTTCCAACATTTCCTTTTCAGTCATTGATGACATTATAATTTTATATGAATCTATTTTATCCTCAGTCATTTTAGAGGCTTCTTTTGGGATTTTGTTTCCCATACCTGGAATCATACTTAAAATTTGTTGCATTGGCCCCATTTTATTCATCATTTCAAACTGGTTTTTAACATCCATTAATGTAAATTTACCAGTCATCAGATTATTCATAGTTTTCTCAGCAATATCCTCATTAATATTATCTTCAGCTTTCTCTATTAAGGTTTGAATATCTCCCATACCCAGCAATCTTGAAATAAATCTTTTAGGATCGAATAATTCAAAATCCTCGATTCTCTCACCGGTACCAATAAATTTGATTGGAGCACCGGTTTCTGCTACAGCAGACATAGCTCCCCCACCTTTAGCAGACCCGTCAAGTTTTGTAATGATAATTGAACCAATATCTGTTGCCTGTGAAAATGCTTTTGCCTGTTCACCTGCTTGCTGACCGATAGTACCATCAATAACAAGCATTGCTTCAGTAGGCTGAATAATGTTATCCAATTCATCCATCTCAGCAATTAAATCGGATTCCTGTTTATGTCTTCCTGCAGTATCAAAAATAATGATTTTTTTATTTTTAAACTCTTTTAAACCTTTTTGAGCTAAATCCAATGCATCCTTATTATCCGGATCTCCATATAATGGTATTTGCATTTCTTCAGTTAACTGTTTTAGCTGTTCATAAGCAGCAGGTCTCCATGTGTCTGTACATACAACAGCAGGATTGAAACCTTTTTTCTGAAGATATTTGCACAGTTTACCTATTGTTGTAGTTTTACCACTACCTTGAAGACCTAAAAGTAAGATTTTATATGGTTTTTGATTTATATCTAATTTAACTGCCTCTTTTCCAAGAAGATTAACCATTTCTTCATAGATAATAGTTATAACATATTCTCTTGGAGTGATTCCCTTTGGTGGTTCTTCATTAAGAGCTCTATTTTCTATTTTTTTAGATAAATCCAATACTAATGCAATGTTAACATCTGATTGAATTAAAGCCCTTTGGATTTCTTTTACTATTTCCTTAATAGTTTTTTTATCAACTATGGACATTCCAACTAATTTTTTCATTGTATTAGTAAGATTTTCCCCTAAACTTCCGAGCATGTTATCACGTGAATTTTTATAATTTTTAGAATAAATTTTATAGTTAATTAATTATTAAAATAATATTTATATTAATAACTTTAATAATTTTAGGTGTGAAACATGTTAGAAAAAGTAAAAGAATCTTTGGTAAATTCACCAATTGTTAAAAAAGGAGATTATAATTATTTTGTAAATCCTATAAGTGATGGCGTTCCTGCAATGGACAGTGAAATTTTAAAAGAATTAACAGCAGTTATAGTTGATAAATTAGATTTGAATATTGATAAAATTGTAGCTGTAGAAGCTATGGGAATTCATCTTGCAACAGCATTGTCTCTTGCAACTGATATTCCATTCGTCATAATCAGGAAAAGACAATATGGCCTTGAAGGTGAAACAGAAGTATTTCAGGAAACCGGATATGGTTCATCTAACCTTTATATTAATGATTTGAAAGCCGGAGAAAAAATTCTCTTAATTGACGATGTTGTAAGTACTGGCGGTACTTTAATATCATTATTAAATGCTTTAAAAGAATTGGACATTGAAATAGTTGATGTTGTAGCAATTATTGATAAAGGTGATGGAAAAGCTATTGTTGAAGCAGAAACAGGTATTGATGTCTTTTCAATAGTAAAATTAGATGTAATAGATGGAAAAGTTGTAATAGAATCAACTGTTGTAGATTAAAATGTCATTATATAATATGGATTTAAAAAGAGTTATAAATAAAATTAACTCAAAAGAAGCTAAAATTGTCGGCCTTCAATTTCCGGAAGGCCTTAAAATGAAAGCAACCCAAATTGCTAAAATTATTGAAACAGACACAGATGCAACAGTTATAATTTCTGCAGATCCATGTTTTGGAGCATGTGATGTTAGTGACAGCAAAATGAAAGAATTTGCTGATTTAATAATCCACTATGGCCATACTCCATTGCCGCTTAAATATGAGCTGCCTGTTTACTTTATAGAAGCCTTTTCAAATATTGATGTGAAACCAATACTTAAAAATTCATTGGAAAATCTTAAAGATTACTCAAAAATAGCACTTGTAACAACAACCCAACACTTACACCTTTTAAATGAAATTAAAGATTATTTAGAAGACAATGGAAAAGAAGTTGTACTTGGATCTTCTAAAAATACACGAAAAGGACAGGTATTAGGATGTAATTTCTCATCAATTAAAAATTTGGATGCTGAAATATATTTATTTATTGGTAGCGGAAGTTTTCACCCATTAGGAATCCATTTATTTACCAAAGAGAAAGTATTGGCACTTGACCCTTACAATAATGAAATAAAAGAAATGGACGAATTTGCAGATAAAATTCTCAGAATACGTTTTGCAAGAATTACAAAAGCTAAAAGTGCAAAAAAATGGGGAATTATTGTTTCATCAAAAGAAGGACAGTACCGTATGAAACTGGCAAAAGAGATTAAAAAACAGCTTGAAGATGAAAAACTTGAAAGTTACATACTTCTTTTAGATAATATATCTCCTGATGCCCTTCTTCCATACCTGGATTTAGATGCTTTTGTAGTTACTGCCTGTCCTAGAATAGCTATTGATGATTCACAGATGTATAAAAAACCATTGTTAACCCCCCAAGAACTAGAAATAGTTTTAAATAAAAGAAAATGGGAAAATTATCAGCTTGATGAAATTTTATTCCATGAACGATATCAATAAATAATTATATATAGAAATATGAACAAAATCATTATATTAAATTAAATTCCTTATTTTGGTGATAAAACAATGAAAATAAAAGATGGAGACTTTGTAATCCCCGGCGATAAACTTGGAATAATAGAACAATATTTACCCGGAAAAGGAACTTATGATAATGAAGGCAGTATTGAAGCAACAGCAATAGGTGAGGTAACTATTGATTCTAAAAATAAGACTATCTCCATTAAACCAAAATCCGGAACTCCAAATATGTTAGAAATTGGAGATAAAATCTATGGTCAAATTACTGACATTAAACCTCAAAGAATAAATGTGAACATAGATAGATCAGTGAATACTGAAAGAGCATTGTCCCTTCCTTATATGGGGTCAATACATATATCTAAAGTAAAAAATGGATATTTAGAAAAAATTTCAGATGCTTTTAGAATAGGGGATATTATAAAAGCAAAAGTTATTAAAATAACTGGAGATTATGTTGATTTAAGTACTGTTGATTATGATTGTGGTGTTGTAAAAGCTATGTGTACCCGTTGTAGAGATTATATGAACACTACAAATAAAAAAGATGAACTTAAATGTGAAAACTGTTATAAAAAAGACAAAAGAAAA
Source organism: uncultured Methanobrevibacter sp. (assembly GCA_964411035.1). Taxonomy (GTDB): domain Archaea; phylum Methanobacteriota; class Methanobacteria; order Methanobacteriales; family Methanobacteriaceae; genus Methanocatella. The sequence continues at coordinate 6,789 of CAYPJH010000237.1, forward strand.
ATTTCCAACGAATATGTTAATAAATAGGAATTGATATAATGAGCGACAACACTAACATTGAAATTATTGAAGAAAACCCATTAGAAATTACTTTTATTGTTCATGGAGAAAGCCATGGAATATGCAATGCACTTAGACACTCTTTAATGAAAAATCCTGAAGTGGAATATGCAGTTTACAATATTGACCACCCTCTTACAGGAGAACCTGAAATGACTGTTAAAACAAAAGGGGAAAGTCCAAGAAGTGCTATACAAAAAGCTGCTGAAGACATTATAAAAGAATCCAATGAATTCAAAGAAATCATCGAAAAAGAGATGTGAATTAAATATGGGCGAATATAAAAACCCTGCATTAACTGTCGATATTTTTATATACAACAACAAAAAAGAATTTATTTTAATTAAAAGAAAGAATGAGCCTTTTAAAAACTATTGGGCATTGCCTGGCGGCTTTGTCGATTATGGTGAAATAGTTGAAAATGCTGCTATTCGTGAAGCTAAAGAAGAAACTAGCATTGATGTTGAATTAAAAGAATTAATAAACGTTTACTCAAATCCCGATAGAGACATTAGAGGCCATACTGTGAGTATAGCATATACTGCAATTGGAAACTTTGATAATGCAAAAGCTGATGATGATGCTGAGGATATTGGAATATTTAACTTAAATGATTTAAGTTCAATTGAAATTGCATTTGATCACAGGCAAATAATTAATGATGCTTTTAAACTAATTTAATGTATTAATATATTTAAACTATAAAAACAAAAATTAATAATATTTATAAGGAGAATTATAAAATGGAATTTTGTCCAGAATGTGGAGGGATGATGCTTCCTAATGAAGGTAGAATAACTTGCAAACGTTGTGGTTATGAAAAAGACCTAACAGGAGCAGAACATTCATATAAACAAAAACAAAGAGTTAAATCTGAAGAAAATATCATAATGAAAGGGGAAGATATAAATACTCTTCCAACAACAAATGTTGAATGTCCAAAATGTGGACATGATAAGGCAGCATGGTGGCTTCAACAAACCCGTAGTGCTGATGAAGCTGAAACTCGTTTTTTACAATGTTTAAATTGTAAACACACTTGGAGAGAGTACGATTAAGCAATAAATTTAAGAGGGTAAACTATGAACGATTCTGAAGAAAAGGAAAGTAGAATATCTAACTTAAAAGATATGAGAGATAAATTATCTAATACTAATAAAAATTCCTTTGATGATGAAGACTTCAACGAATTTGAAAATTCATCTGATGAATATGAAATTGTTGATGCAGAAGACTTGATTAACACATTAAGTGAAGATTATAACAAGTATAGCGGAGAAGAATTAACAATTGATGATGAATTTATATACAAACCATCTGAAGATTTAGACTCCAACATAACCCCTCTTAAAGATGATCTTGAAATAGATAAAAAATACATTATTGAACCTAAATTAGAAAATACTGATTTTCCAGAAGAAGATGAAAATTACAGTAGTAATACTTTTTCATTTATACACACAAATCAAGAAGAGTATATTAATGAAAAATTTGATGATATGATGAGTAAAAAAGTTGGAAACTACTCCATATTAGCTATTCTAGGTTTAATTATTGGAATATTGCTTATAATCTTTGCAATATTCATATCATTCTCAGCTTCCCAAAGAATTATAGACAGTGTTACATCAGGAGAAGTGAATACTTCTGTTGCACTATTAATACTTCTAGGAGTATTATTCGTCATTTTATCCATTTACAAATTAGTATCTATTAAAAGTCCATTTGATAATGTAATTAAATCTATGAAAGATGTTGATAAAGATACTGATTCAAAATTAAATAAAAATGATGATGTTTTAATAGAACAAAAAACATTAGCTAATGACAATAAAAAAGTTAAAAAAATCGGTGAGTTTGACATTCGCGACATTAAAGAAAAAATAGAACATGCCAATAATGAAATAACTGGCGAATCATCTGAAAAAGAACTTACTGAAGAAGAGATAGAATACGAAAAGGCTAAACTTGATAATGAATCTATTGATGAAATTTTTGCAGATATGAAAGAAATTGAAGATGTACCAATAATTTCAATTGATTCAAAAGAAGAAGAAAAATAACTTTTTTTTATTAATGGGCCTGTAGTCTAGTCTGGAATGACGTAGGACTTCGGATCCTAAGGTCGGGGGTTCAAATCCCTCCAGGTCCGTATAACTTATATTTTTATTTTAATC
>CAYPJH010000238.1:0-1596 GCA_964411035.1 uncultured Methanobrevibacter sp.
GCTGCTGTTGCATATACGCTTTCGTCTGAGCAAGTTCATAGGAAGCCAGAAAGCACGGAATGTCTACCCTGTGCAGAATCGCTCTGTAAGCCTGCTTTTTCAGTTTTTCCCAAAGCTCCGTCTGGCCCGAAATAATCAATGCGAGAGGATTTTCGGAATCCATCCTGTAGTTGAGAAGGAAACGAATCTCTTCCAGCATATCCTTATCCAGAAGATGACCTTCGTCCACAATCACAACCAACCTGCGGTTTTCCACACCGCGCATAATGTCAATTTGCTTATGGAGCGTTTTCCTTGCATCGCCACGGTAAAACTTCGTTTCACATCCCAACTGCTCCAAAAGTCCATTGTAAAAATGTCGTGGAGTCAGCTTTGAGTCAGCAAGATACAGGACAGCGAACTCTGTCCCATCAAGGTTTTCTTTCAGTCTGCGGAGCAAGGTTGTTTTTCCTGCACCGGCATCACCAACCAGAATGGCAAAGAGCTGCTTTTTAGCGGCATAGACCAGACGATTGTATACTTCGTCGGTATCTCTGTCCCGGTAGAGCATCTCCACAGGTATCCCTCTGGTAAAAGGCGTATTTGCCATTTCAAAAAATTCTTCGTACATGGGTTACTCCTTATCCATTTCCGAGGTGTAGGAGATTGCTCTGTACCGCTGGACTTCTCTGGTCTGATATGCCTGAGCAGCGCCATCCAGCAGTCTGGAACGTAAACGTCAAACCACCGGTACCAAGCCAAAAGAAAAGCCGCCCGAAGGCGGCGAATCAGCATTTAATTGGTTTCTTACATTCTTCCGGCAACTTGTCAGACCACGGAAGAAGATCTTCCAGGAAAGACCGATCTGTATCATCAAGATGCTTTGGAATTTCTGTCAGCAGCAGCTCCAGATAACGATAAGGATTCAAATGATTTGCCTTGGCGGTTTCTGTGATGCTGTAAATAATGGCACTGGATTCAGCGCCCCGAACCGTATCAATCAGATGCCAGTTATGCTTTCCGATGCAAAATCCCCGGATAGCTCTTTCAGCGGCGTTGTTGTCCAGAGGAACGTCTCCGTGTTCAAGAAAGGTTTTGAGGAATTGTTCTTGATTGATACAATATTGGAGTCCTTTACCGGTTTTACTTTTGGGAAGCACATCCGAACGCACCTCTTTTACCCATGCGAAAAAGGACTCCACCAGCGGTTTAACGCTGATCTGGCGTCTTCTTGCACGTTCTTCCGGTGTTAAATCTGCAAGCAGTTTATCCGCTGCATAGATTGCAGCAATCTGGATGAGAGCATCCTTTGCGATAGAACTGCGGGAATCCTCTTTGCCAAAGGCTTTTACAACCTCAGCGAATCTGCGGCGTGCATGAGACCAGCATCCGGCAATCGTTAAATCCTGCCGCTGCCGTTCCAGACTATGATAGACTTCATAGCCATCGGTCACAACAACGCCCTTAAAATCCTTCAGGAATTCTTTGGGATGATCCGCTTTCCTTGTCCTCTGATACTCATACAGCACAGCAGCCTTCTCAGGATACATCTCTCCGGTACGGTAGACCCACATATAACTCTTTGATCCGGCTGGACGACCGTCCTTTGTCACATAG
>CAYPJH010000239.1:0-7689 GCA_964411035.1 uncultured Methanobrevibacter sp.
GAAGATAGAGAATTATTTGCAGAACTATTAGAAAAACTTCACATTCGTCAAGCTCCTTATGGAACTGCGAATTCATTAAAAGAAGCAAAAGAAATTGCTCAAAGGGTAACATACCCTGTTCTTGTACGTCCATCTTATGTTATTGGTGGAAGAGCTATGGAAATAGTTTATGATGATCATGAACTTGAAGAATATATGAAAGAAGCAGTAAAAGTTTCACCAGAACACCCTATTCTTGTAGATAAATTCCTAGAAGATGCTATAGAATTAGATGTAGATATTCTATCTGATGGAGAAGACGTATTTATTGCAGGAATCATGGAACATATTGAGGAAGCAGGAGTTCATTCCGGAGATTCAGCATGTGTAATACCTCCTCAAACTATTCCTGAACATATTTTAGACACTATTCGTGAAAGCAGTAGAAAATTAGCTTTAGAATTAGATGTTAAAGGACTTATGAATATCCAATATGCAGTTAAACTTGATGAAGAAAGTGTATATATTATTGAAGCAAACCCTCGTGCAAGTAGAACTGTTCCATTTGTAAGTAAAGCAATAGGCGTTCCACTAGCAAAAATAGCTACCTGGATTATGACTGGAAGCAAACTTAAAGATTTCGGACTTACAAAAGAAATTAAAATTGATCATGTGGCTGTTAAAGAGTCTGTGTTCCCATTTTTAAAACTTCCAGAGTCCGATACTGTTTTAGGTCCTGAAATGAAATCTACCGGAGAAAGTATAGGTATTGATGAAAACTTCGGTATGGCTTTTTATAAATCTCAGCTTGCTGCAGGCATGAATCTTCCAAAGGCAGGTAAAATTTTTATCAGTGTTAAAGATTCCGATAAAAAGAAAATCCTCCCAATTGCTGAAAAAGCTGAAGAATTAGGATTTGAATTAGTGGCTACCGGAGGAACCGCTGATGCTGCACCTAGCGTCAATATTGAAAAAATTAAAAAAGTTTCACAAGGGTCACCAAATATTAAGGAAGCTATTTTAAACAAGGAAATTGATTTAATTATTAATACATCTGAAGGAAAACAGTCTGCTAAAGATGGTTACATTATCAGAAGATTAGCTATTGAATTAGGTATTCCTTATGTAACTACTCTTGCAGGTGCTCGTGCTGCTTTAAATGCTATTGAAGCAGTCCAAAATAATAAGATTAAAGTTAAATCATTAAATGAATATATAAATGGATAATTTACTTTTCCATTTTTATATTTTAAATCCACAATGAGGACATTCTTCTTCCCCATTCTTTATTTTATGTCTACAATTAGGACAATATGTAAGTTTAACCTCGTATTTTATATCAGGAGATATTTTTTTATTCATTTCTAATTTTACATTAATAGTGGCTTGTTTAATTTCTTTCCAATCATTTTTCATAAGCATTTTTTTGATATAATATGCTTCTGTCATTGTATCGCAGTATTTGTAAATTTTACCATTTTTTTCTATGTAAAACTGCTTTTTAGAATGATCAAACAATATTTGCCCTTCTCTTTCTTCTTTGTTTACCTTTATTCCTTTTATCCTTCCTTTTGATCTTTTTTCAGGAAATGGGGGTAAATTCATTGTTTCATATTTATTTTCAAGATCACATTCAACAAGTAAATCATAGTCAAAATTGCAATAAAATAGGGCATCTCGTTCATATAAAGCATCAGCTAAGTTTTTAAATTCACCATAATCCTTATTTTTATATTTTATTCTATATACGTTATCAGCTTTGATTATATTTCTATATAGATATCTTATTTCTTGTGAATTAATAAAAATCAGCTCTGATATTTTGTTAGTAAATCTATATTTTTCATATTTTATATAAATTTTTTAATTAGGAATATATTTTTTAATTATTTTAAACACAAATTATATTATTGAAAATAGGTATTTTTAATATATTAAATTTACAAATGATTTTATTAATGTTCACAATTACAAATGCAACAATATTGAAAGGAGAAAATCTTGAAGCTAAAAAAGAAAATATTCTTGTTGATGATGGTAAAATCATTGAGATTAATGATAAAGTTAAAGAAGGAACAGTAATTGACTGTAATGGGTCTATAGTGTTACCGTCATTTTTAAACGGCCATACTCATATTGGTGATTCGATAATTAAGGATGAGGGATATGGTCTTAGTTTAGATGAAATGGTAAAACCTCCAAATGGAGTTAAACATGTTGCTCTTTCGAATGCATCAGATAAAGATTTAATAGAAGCTATGAAAGAGTCAATGTGGGATATGTTGAATTCAGGAACTAATTATTTTATTGATTATAGGGAAGGTGGTGTTAAAGGAGTTAAATTACTTAAAAAAGCATCTAAAGACATCCCTATTAAACCAATAATATTGGGTCGTGATGAAAGTTTTTACACAGATGACCTGGATGAAGTGGAAAGATCTATTAAAAAACTATTGAAAATAGCTGATGGGATAGCTCCTAGCGGTTTTGGTGAAATAAGTCAAGAAGTGGCTAATTTAATAACTGAAAAATGTAGAGATGAAGGCAAAATTTCATCAATTCATGTTGCAGAATCTATTGAAGCTCAAGAAAAATCTTTAAATGCATCAGGTAAAACAGAAGTTAACAGGGCAATAGATTGTAGTTTTAAACAAATTGTCCATGGAACTAATCTTAAACAGGATGATTTAAAGTTAATCAGCAAATCTAATGTTAATTTATGTTTGTGCCCAAGAGCTAACGCAACTTTGGCTGTGGGGGTTCCTCCATTAAGTCAATTAGAAAAATTAAACATTAATCCGATATTAGGTTCTGATAATTTAATGTTAAATTCTCCGGATATGTTTAGAGAATTGGAATTTACTTGTAAATTATGTTCGGTTTCACAAAAATATAATCTGTCTCCCCGCAATTTAGTTAAAATGGCTACAACCAACATAACATTCAATAGTATGAATAAACAAATTCAAAAGCCATTAATTAACGAAGGTGAATCTGCAGATTTTATAATTGTTAGACAAAAATCTAAAAATCCTTACCTTAGTATAATTAATAGAACTAATTCGAAAGATATATTATATACTATAAATAAAGATAGTATTCATAAATATTGATAGATTGTTTATCTTAAAAGGAGAGTGTGATATGTATAAAAAAATTTTAGTACCAACTGACGGATCTGATTTTGCTAAAAAAGCAGAACACGTTGCTTTAGAAATGGCAAAATTAATGGATTCAGAGATAATAGCTGTAAGTATTATTGAAAATAGTTTTGTTAATGGACTTCCATTAGATGATGAAGTTTATGAGTTAAATACTATTTTAAAAGAAGATTCTGAGAATAATATCAAAGAATTTGAACATATGGATGATGAAGAAGATTTCAATGTTAAAATAACTTCTATTATAAAAGAAGGTTCACCTGCAAAAGAAATTTTAAAAGTTGCTGAAGAGGAAAATGTTGATTTGATTGTTATTGGAAGTTCTGGAAAATCAAGGTTTGATAAATTCCTCATGGGAAGCGTTGCTGATAAAGTTTCTAAACATGCTCATTGTTCTGTTCTTGTTGCACGTTGATTTTATATTGATTTAATGTAGGAAGATTAATATGAAAGTTAAAAAAGCGATGTCAAAAGATGTAGTTAGTGTTTCTGTACCTGGAAACAGAGAAAAAGCATTAAAATTAATGAGAGAAAAAAATATTTCTGTTCTTCCAGTAGTTAAAGGGGATAGTAATGAACTTGTAGGTGTATTAACCCGTTCAGATTTAATTATAAATCCTGATGAAGACCAAATTGCAATGTTGATGTCAAGAGATCTTATCACTGCTAAAGTTAATGATGATATTAAAACAGTAGCTAGTGATATGATTGAAAACAATGTTAGAAGAGTTCCGGTTATAAATGATGATGGAGAATTAGTGGGGATCATAACTTCATTTGATTTAGTATCAAAAGCATTATCTAATATGGAAAATGATAATCCTGTTGAAGAATATATGATAACAAATATTCCAACTACATGGGTTGGAACTCCATTAAATGTTGCATTTGAAAGTATGAGGCTTTTTGGTCTTAAATCTATATTGGCACTTGATGATCAATCCAAGTTAAGAGGTATTTTAACTGAAACAGATTTCATCGCAGAAAGTGAAATTATCTCAAAACGTTCTGAACATAGTTCTACTGTAGGTACAGAAGGAGATAAATGGTCTTGGGATAGTACTTCTGTGTTATATATTGAGAAAAACCATTTAAAGTTTTCAGCTAAATCAGTAGCTGATGTTATGGGAGATAAATTAGAAGTTGTAAATGAAAGAAACAATGTTTCTGATTGTGCTAAAAGAATGAAATCTTTTAACATTGAACAAATTCCAGTAACTAATATAGATGGCGATTTGATAGGTCTTGTAAGAGCTAGTGACTTAATTAAAGCTTTAATTTAGTGATATAAATGGGTCTTAAACCAGTTCTTATAATAAAATCTGATGAAGGAATTATTACTGTGAGAGCAAGATTAAGAAATAATGTCACAGAACATGAGATTATTCTTAATTCTGTTCTTACTTATTACTGGGATAATGATTTCCATCCTGTTGAAAAATTTTTAGATTTGTTTGAATCTGTAATTAAAAGATCAATTAATGAATTAACTCCCCATAAAGATTTATTTGTTAAATATAATTTTAAATGGGATAAAAAAAATTTTAAACTTATAATTGATTTGTCTGATATTGTGGCGGATAATGTTGGATTTAAAATTGAAGGCAGTAATTTGTCATTGGAGGGTTTTAAAGCTAATGAAGAAAATTCAACCGATGATGATATAGTTGAAGATACTATAGAAAAACATATTGAAACACCTGATATTGTTTTAAAAAAATATATTGAACGAAATAAAAAAAATGATTAAATTTTTCGTCTTATTTTTGGAAGAATATTCATAAATTCGGTTATTGCTTCATTGTAGCTATTTAAATTTATTCCAGTCACCAATCCTTTTTCGGTTATTTTTATATTTTTACTATCAATTCTACTTTCTTCCATATTAATTTCATAAGGAAGTTGATATTCAAATTGATTCTGAGAATAATCAATAACTATCTCGTCATTATCTTGAATTTCTTCTAATTTTAAGAGAACTTCTTCATAACCGTTTGATTTTAATTGGCTATTTATTGATTTTATATTATTGTCTTTACATAATTCGGCAATATTGTCAACTTCAACTATACATTTAGGGTATTTTTCCCTAACTTTTACAATTTTACAGTTTGTGTTACAGTAGATAAATTCTTCAGATTTAGAAATTCTTTCATATTTTTCAGGAGTAAATTTGTTATTAAAAGGAACTCTTGTTGCTAGACATGTACTTGAGCGAGAATAAGGAATATTATGTTCATCTAAATAATCATGTATTTCTTTTGATGTTAAATGCGCATCTACAAAAGGACTTTGAATATTGTTTTCATAATTAATAAGAATTCCAGGCCTGTCAGCTACTAAATCACTAATGTTTGTCCCATCAACAATAATTTTAAAACCATTTTGATTAGCGGTTTTTATAATATGTTTATACATTTCTTTTCTACATAAAAAGCATCGATTTGTTTTATTGGAAATTATATTTTCATGTTTATAGAAATCTTCAAAAATAATTTCTTGTTTTATCCCTAACTCCTTACAAAAATTTTGTGTATGCTCAATAAAACCTTTTGGCATAATATTATTGTTAATCGTAATAGCCATTACATCTTTACAAACATCTTTTGCTAAAAAAGTCATTAAGGTACTGTCTGCACCACCAGAAAATGCAATAGCTACCTTTTTATTTTCTAAAATTTTTTTCACTTTTTCTATTTTCATTGCATCAAATCTTTTATATAATGTATAAGTTTTTTCCCATCTTCTTTTTTAATATCTTTTGAAGAGGTTATAAAATCAATTAATTTATCTTTTTTATCTGAACTTAGGTTTGTTTGATTTAATACTTTTGCATATGTTCTTTTAGGATAATATATTTCTTTAGAAATTTTCATCAATTCCTCTTTTTCCTCTTCGCTGATAATGTTTTTGTTGACTGCATTTGTAAAAACATATTTCATATTAACTAATGGGACTGAAAGAGCTTCCAGTGTATCTAAATCAAGCATTACAGCTACATCATCATCTGAAGTTATTTCACCATCCCGATACTGTTCGTAAACATATCCAATTCCAATCATGCCTAATTCATCAAGTTCTGATGCTCTTAGCGCCCCCATACTTGATGAACCTACAACTGTAACTCCCTTATTAATTGCTTTTAAAATTTCTTTATGGGCTACTGCAGGGGATTGATGGAAAACACCATCAATAATTCCTATAATATCAGGATCTTCATTTAAAGCTTTATCAATATCTCCTCTTTTAATTGGAGGTTTATATGTAACATTTTTATCCAATATGGATTTTGCTTCTTTAAAATCAACTGATAGTCCAGTATATATAATTGCTTTCATTGTATCATATTTTTAAGGCTCTATTTCCTACTCTATCCTTATCAATAGAATAAGTTTCCATTGTAGGAATTATTACTCGTACAACAGGAACTCCAATTTCTGGACGAGTAATATCTTTATATAAAACATGTTCAATTCCATTTCTTTTTAACTCATTAACAACCAATGCAATATCATCTTTAAGTGAATTTGTACTTTTGTCTTTTATTTCAGAAAAATCCATTTTATTATCTTCTTCGCAGAAGTAATGTTTATATTTTTTCTTGGTTTTTTCATATCCTACTTTTCTTACAAAATCTGCACGAATAGTGTCTTCTCTTGCACCTTGAATTTGAGTAGCTCTGCTTTGTGCCACTTCAGTTAAAGCACGTAAAACTGCAATTTCTGGATTTAAATGGGTTCCAATTCCAATTGACAGTAAACCTGCATCTTTAAGTAGGGTGTCGTCTGCAGATGCAAGAATTGTTGGAACTTTAATGTCTGCTGTTAAATCCATTAACTTGATATTAATCTGATTTTTACTAAATTTTTCAAGTATATTGTTAATTAAAGGGCTTTTTATAGTGTTTAAGTCGATTTGTTTGAAATTTTTATGAGTAAGCTCGTAAATACTCCATGCATCACGTTCAATAACTTCGAACATACCATGTAAAATGCCTTCTTCTATTACATTCCCTGAAGCCAGACCATTAGTATTGCCTTTAAATAGGGCTAAACAATTATTTTTTGGAATATATGGGTGATAAATGGCATTTGCAGGAATATAAAATTCTTTTTCACTAATCAAATCAAAACAAACACTCCATTCTATTTTAAAATTAGCATATTGTTGTGTTTCTTTTGGAAGGTTAAGAGTTTCCGGATTAATAAAATCTTTTTCAAGTTCATTAATGTCTGCAACAAGAATCTCTTCATTTTCCTGTCTTTCTGCAGAATATCTCTCGAATCCTTCCATGATTGCAGATGCTTTTGCCTGGTTTATTCCAATTCCTTTACCTGCATAAACACTTACACCTCCATCTTGGGAAGTAGGTCTTATTGCAGAGAAAACAGGAATTTTAATTCTATCTAAATGAGTAATCTCAGTAATTCTTGTTATTCCTGCAATTTTAAGTTTGTCTTCATAATTTTCAATTGTTTTTTCAGGAGATACAACTCTTCGAGTTCCTTCAAAAAATTTAATTTTTTCATCATTTAACATACTTATAATC
>CAYPJH010000240.1:0-1638 GCA_964411035.1 uncultured Methanobrevibacter sp.
GTGCTAAAGATTTGCTCCCATTCTGTAGGCTCTCTATTCACCTCACTGATTGTTTCTTTTGCTGAGAAGAAGCTTTCTAGTTTAAATCCATCCAATTTATTGATTCTTGGTTTTAATTATTGTGCTATAGGAATCTTATTAAGAAAGTTGGAGCCTAATCTGACATGATGGAGATTTGGGTCTGCTTTTTCTTCCATTAGGCACAAGGTCTCTGGTTTAATTCCTAGGTCCTTGATCCACTTTGAGTTGAGTTTTGTGCATGGTGAGAGAGTTTTAATTTCATTTTGTTACATGTGGATTTCCATTCACATGTGGATTTTCCCAGCACCGTTTGCTGAAGAGGCTATCTTTTCTCCAATGTATGTTTTTGGTGCCTTTGTCTAGTATGAGATAACTGTATTTATGTGAGTTTGTGCCTGTTTTCTCTATTCTGTATCAATGGTCTACAAGTCTATTTTGGTGCCAATACCATGCCATTTTTAGTTACTATTGCTCTCTGGCATTATTTAAGTTCTGGTATAGTGATATCAGCTGCTTCACTCTTCTTGGTAAGAATTGATTTGGCTATTCTGGGATGCTTATTTTTTCCAAATGAATATTGTTATTGCTTTTTATATATCCGTGAAGAATGTCATTGGGATTTTGATTGGGATTGCATTAAATAGGTATTGTTCTTTTGGTGGTCTGGTCATTTTGATAATATTAATTCTGCCTATCTAAGAGCAAGGTAAATCTTTCTTCTAAGGTCTTCTTTGATTTCTTTCTTTAGGATTCTGTAATTTTCATTATATAGATCTTTCACCTCTTTTGTTAAGTTGATTCCCAAGTATTTTATTTATTTATTTATTTTTGAGGCTATTGTAAATGGGGTATTTTTCCTCATTTCCCTTTCTGAGGATTTGTCACTGATATACAGAAATGCCTTTGATTTATGGATGTTGATTTTGTATCCTGCTATTTTGCTGAATTCATTTACTATTTCTAGAAGTTTTCTGGTGGACCTTTTAGGGTCTTCTAGGTATAGAATCATATCAGCAGCAAATAATGCCAATTTGAGTTTTTTCCTGTGTGTATTCCTTTAATTTCTTTTGTCTAATAACTCTTTACCTATTTCCACATATATTTTTACTTATTCTTTTTTTAAAAAAATTTATTAGAATCAACACCCATAAATCAAAGGCATTTCAGTATATCAGTGACAAACCCTCAGAAATGGAAATGAGGAAAACTACCCCATTTTCAATAGCCTCAAAACAAAAACTAAAACAAAACAAAACAAAAAAAACCTTGGGAATCAACTTAATGAAAGAGGTGAAAGATCTATATAATGAAAATTACAGAACCCTAAAGAAAGAAATCAAAGAAGACCTTAGAATAATGGAAAGATCTACCTTGCTCTTGGATAGGCAGAATTAATATTATCAAAATGACCATACTACCAAAAGCACTATCATATTTAATGCCATTCTGATCAAAAGCCCGATGGCATTCCTCATAGAAAGAGAGAAAGCAATCATGAAATTCATCTGGAAAAATAAGAGACCCAGAATAGCTAAAGCAACCTTAGAAGGAAGAGTGAAGTAGGTGGCATCACTATACCAGACCTTAAACTATACTACAGAGAAATAGTAACAAAAA
>CAYPJH010000241.1:0-9951 GCA_964411035.1 uncultured Methanobrevibacter sp.
TATATGTTAGTTGAATGCTATGATGAAAAAGGTGCTGAAGTTTATGAAATGATCATTAAACAGATTTTTCAGGATTTGGTTCTTGGACCTTCTGTTCAGGATTTAAAGGCATATGTTGATCCAAGAGAGCCTGTTTTCATATTAGCTATTAAAATGAAGAAAACTTCTTCAGCTAAAAAACTTGAAGATGTTGCAAGGATTAATTATAAAAAAGAAGAAAATGTTACAGATATCTTTGTTGAAAATGAAAATTATCTTCCAAATATTTTGAAAAAACTTTGGTTCATGTTTTCAAGAGAAGAGATTTATCAACCTACAAGATTTAACATTGAGCTTCCTAATGACCAGTCTGATTTGGCAGATATGGTTGTTGATGATCCTCATTCTAACTTGCAGAGAAGAATTTATGATGCAATCTTTAGAATTTTGCCTGAAGGATTTAAAATAATTAAGGACATGTCTGAAAAGGATATTATTGCAGTAGTAGCTACTGATGAATTGATTAAAGATGATTGGATTGAAAGGATGCATGTATATTTAGATGAATTGAATGGTATTGAATAACAAAGTATATAAACTAGTTTGATATAATACAAACAATACTGGTGATGAATATGGTTGGTAACGGTTCCAAATTTGCACACATAACTAAAGCACACCCATGCTTTAATGAAAAAATACATGATAAAGTAGGTAGAGCACATGTTCCTGTAGCACCAAAATGCAACATCTACTGTAATTTCTGTACTAGGGATTTGAAAAATGATTTAGAAGATCGTCCAGGTGTTGCATCATGTGTAATGAAACCTGAAGATGCAATCAAACATGTTGAAAATGTAACAAAGGAAGGTCCAATTTCTGTTGTAGGAGTAGCAGGGCCTGGTGACTCATTAGCTAATGAAGAAACATTGGAGTTTTTTGAAGAACTTAACAAAACTCAGCCGGATTTAATTAAATGCATGAGTACTAACGGACTTTTACTTCCAAAATATGCAGATAAACTAAAAGAACTTGGAGTAAACTCAGTAACTGTAACAGTAAATGCAATCGACCCAGATATAGCTAAAGATATTTACACTTTCATTAATTATGATGGTAAAATTATCAAAGGACGTGAAGCTGTTGAAATTCTTATTAAAAATCAATTAGAAGGAATAGAAAAAGCAGCAAAAAACGGCATGGTTGTTAAAGTCAATTCAGTTTTAATTCCTGGTTTAAATGATGAACATATTCCAGACATTGCTCGTGAAGTTAAAAAAAGAGGCGCTTCTCTTATGAATGTTTTACCTTTAATTCCACTTAATAAAATGAAAGATTATGAACGGCCTGGCTGTGGAATGATGGAAAAGGTAAGGGATGAAGTAGAAGAAATCATACCTGTATTCAGGGCATGTACTCAATGTAGAGCTGATGCCTATGGAATTCCAGGTAAAAAAAGTGAAGACCATCATTTAGGAATGACTCCTCAGAGTCATTATTAATCCTTTTTTTAATATTCTCTTTTTAAATACTATTAACAAACCACTATTTTTTTAAATTATTACAGTATTTTTTCTATTCAATATATTTTTTGCAATGTTTTTGAAATTGAATAAACTACAATACAATTATATATTAATAGGAATAATATTTTTATTAAACGATTAATGACGGTAATGATATGAAAATAGGAGAAGAAAAGAAAATTATTCCATTATTCATGTATTTAAGGATGGGCAAATAATGAGGACTCTTGAATGGGAAAACAATAAACTAAAATTAATAGATCAAACTAAACTTCCAGATGAGTTAACCTATGTCTACTGTGAAGATTATACTGATGTTATAGTAGCTATTAAGGATATGATTGTAAGAGGAGCTCCAGCTATTGGAGTTGCAGCTGCATTTGGAATGGCTTTAGCATATTTAAAAGAGGAAGACTTGGATAAGGCAGCTAGTGAAATAAAAGCTGCAAGGCCAACTGCAATTAATCTTTTCTGGGCAGTTGACAGAGTAGCTAAAAGCAATAATCCTCTTGAAGAAGCATTAAAAATGTATCAGGAAGATATAGATACCAACTTAGCTATTGGCAGTCATGGTGCTCAAATAATTGAAGATGGAGATACTGTTTTAACTCATTGTAATGCAGGAGCACTTGCATGTGTAGATTATGGAACTGCATTAGGAGTAATCAGATCCGCATTTAATCAGGGAAAGGATATTCAGGTAATATGTGATGAAACAAGACCTAGAGGACAGGGGGCAAGATTAAGTGTTTGGGAAATGCAGCAGGAAGGAATTCCAGTAAAATTAATCCCTGATGTAGCTTCAGGTTATCTTATGTCTCAGTCTAAGATTGATAAAATTGTTATCGGTGCAGATAGGATAGCTAAAGGAGGAGTTGTCAATAAAATAGGTTCATTAATGGTTGCACTTGCAGCAGATCATTTTAATATTCCATTTTATGTAGCAGCACCATTGTCAACTTTTGATTTTGATGCTTCAATTTTTGATACTGAAATTGAAGAAAGAAGCCCTGATGAAGTTATTTACTATGGCGGCTGCAGAATCTGTCCAGAGGGAACTGAAGTTATAAATCCTGCTTTTGATATTATTCCAAAAGAATTAATTACAGGCATTATAACTGAAAATGGCATTATTGATCCAATTTAAAATGAATTTTATAGAAAAATTTTCAAAATCCCATACTTTAATTTTCTCCATAGTCTTAGCATTAGCTTTTGTAGTTATATTCGGTTTTGGATTTATCATATATCCATTACTATCTATTTTACCTAGTGAATTCTACAATTTACCGGCTGCAGACTATTTATTAAATTCTTTTAACAATATAATTGCCTTTATTTTACTGCTTTGTATTGTAAGAGCAATTGGATTATCGGATAATATCCCATGGAATATTAAAGGAGCTTATAAGGGGATTCTTTTAGGCGTTATTTTTATTATTTTTAGTCTGGTTCAGACATATCTGCTATATTCCAATGCTGCTGATAAATCTATTGTTGTAAATGTTTCAGGTGTTATTTTTGGATTAATTTACTGTCTTACAATAGCTTTGTGGGAAGAACTGCTTTGCAGAGGAATTATTTTAACATCTATTCTTAAAAAATGGCATGACAGGGATAAAGGAGTTATAAAATCAGTAATTGTATCTTCCTTAATATTTGGCTGTGCCCATATTATAACTGCTGTCAATACAAGTTTATCTTCATCTCTTATGCAGGTTTGTTATGCGTCGGTTATGGGAATGCTGATTGGAGTAATTTATATTAAAACAAGAAGTTTAGGCTCAGCTATTGTGCTGCATTTCATTTTAAATATCCCTGCATATATTCTTCCCTATATAATGCCTTATGTAGGTGGAATGTATGATTATGAGTTTATACAGTTAATTGTTTTATTTTCAGCTATCTGGCTGTTTTTAACTTATTTCGTAGTTCAAAGAATTACAGATGATGATATAAATCACTTTATTCAGTGATTTTTCCATCAATAGCCATATGCCACATTCCGGGACTTGAAGATTTTACTTTACGTGTATTTAAAATTTTAACCTTTTTGCCTTTTTTTCCAGCTGCATCCTGAAGTTTTTTAATGCCTGTTTCATATGTATCTGAAAATTCATAGTAGTTGATTATTCCATTATCATTAACCAGTTCCATGGCCAAATCAAGGAAAGTGTAGGCTAAACCTGGAAGATTCATAATAATCCTATCGAATTTTTGGTTAAATGATACTTCATTAATATCACTGCATACAGGTTTGATTTTTCCCTGTAATTTATTTAATTTTATATTTTCTTTTAAATATTCAATGGCTTTACAGTTTATATCAACAGCTGTAATGTCAACTTTATTGTATTTAGCTATTACAATTGGAAAGGGGCCAATACCACAAAACATATCTAATATCTGTTCGTTTTCACAAACATCATCACTTACTCTTTTTCTTTCTGTTGCAAGTCTTGGGGAGAAATATACTTCCTCAACATTTAATTTTAAACGGGTGCCATGCTCTTTGTGGATGGTTTGGCTATTATTTTCACCGGCAATAAGCTCCAAATCTCTTATTCTTGTTTTACCATGCACTGGACTTTTTTTCATAAAAGCTGTTTTTC
The DNA here is from genome assembly GCA_964411035.1 of uncultured Methanobrevibacter sp. GTDB lineage: Archaea > Methanobacteriota > Methanobacteria > Methanobacteriales > Methanobacteriaceae > Methanocatella. Next base: position 4,118 of record CAYPJH010000241.1, read on the forward strand.
TTTTTGTAAAGTTTAATGTTGCTTCTCCAATTTGTGATTTTTTACTTTCAAGTTTTTCCGGTATTTCTAAAATGACAATATCTCCAATAATATCAAAAGATTTTTTAAGGTCCTCTATTTCATTTTCATTTAAAAATTTTTCCAGAAGCTCTACGAAATTTTTCGGATATTTTTTTAAGGGTTCTAATTCAATATCTGATACATCATAGTTTTCAACATCTTTATTTATTGGAATATACCCATAACCATTTTCAGTTTTTATTTTATAGTCCATATTCATGATTTTTTTTTCAAGCAATATTTTCCTTACATCATTTAATTGTTTTATCGGGACTTTAACAGCTTTCATTTTATTCCTCTAAAAAATAATAGTTAAGTTTAAATTTTTTTTTATTTAAATATATATTTATGTTTTATTTAGTTGGTTTAGGTTTATTTGATGTGAATGACATGAGCTTAAAAGCTTTAGAGTCTTTGAAAAATGTTGATAAAATTTACGCTGAATTTTTCACATCCAGGTTGTTCGGTTCTTCTTTTGAGGATATTGAAAAGTTAATAGGTAAAAAAATAGAAGTTCTTGTTAGAAGCCAAGTAGAGGAGGAAACTAAATTTTTAGATGAAGCTAATGATAAAGATGTGGCATTAATTACAGGAGGAGATCCCTTGATTGCTACAACACACTCAGAATTTCTAGTGGAATGTAAAAGGAGGGGGATATCTTATGAGGTAATACATGGTTCTTCTATTCTTTCATCAGCACCTGCAATTTCTGGTCTTCAGGCTTATAAGTTTGGAAAAGTAACAACCATTCCTTTCCCGGATTATAATTTCTACCCTAAATCTCCTTATCATAATATTGAAGAAAATTTAAAAATGAACATGCATACTTTAGTTTTACTGGATATTCAGGCTCATAAAGATCGATACATGACCATTAATGAAGGATTGGAATATTTGATGAATATTAAGAATGATTTAGGTGAAGACGGGTTAATTAATGAAGATACTTTAGCTATTGGCATTGCCCGTGTAGGTTCTAAGGATTGTATTGTAAAAGCAGGTAAAATTAAAGATTTAATTGATTATAATTTTGGAGAACCCCTACACTGTATTGTGATACCTTCTAAATTACATATTGTGGAAGCAGAATATTTGGTTGACGTAGCCGGTGCTAGTCCAAAGATTCTTGATGATATTTAGGTAAATATGTAAAATGTTACATGAATATTATTTTATATTTTTAGCTAAATTTCATATTCCTAATTACTTGTCCCTTTATATAACTACAATTCAAATGATGATATATGAAGAAAATAAAACGTGTTACAATAACAGTTAATACGGATGTGGATTTGCAATTTAGAAAATTAGCATCTTCTAAAATGATGTTTAAGACGGGGTGGTACTCAGAAGCAGTTGAAGAAGCAATGAAGTTGTGGATTAAAAGTGAAAAAGCATCTTAATTTTTTTATTTTTTTCTTTTTTTTATTCTTTAAATTCTTATTTTTTTGTAAAAATTTCATTTTATATTTGGATTTTGATGAATATTTTAGATAAAAATATAAGTTACATTATATACATTAAAATATAGTTATTATCTATTAAATTTTATATATAATTAATTAATATTCGGTGTTTATATGCTTAAGCGAGAAGTACATGCTACCAAAGTTTATACAGAAACAGCTGCAGGTAGTGATGATAAAAAGATTATGCAGAAAAAAGTTAATTTATCTGAAGATGATCCTTTTGATGAAAACGATTCGGTTGTTGTATTGTCTAGTGAGGAATTTAACTCTATTGTAAATGAATCTAAACAAAAAGACCAGAAGATAGAGAATTTAGTTAGCCAAATTCAAACATTTAAAAATTCATTTTTTGACGAGGTTATTGAGCTTAAAAGTAATATTAGCGATAAGCAAAAACTTCTTGAAGCAAATGAAAAGATTTTAGACTTAAGTGAAAAACTTGCAAAGGTTGATGAAGAAAGGGTTGCAATTTTCAAGGAACTTGATTATAAAAATAAAATGATTTTAGCTTATAATGTAGAGTTAAACAAATCTATTTTAAATGCTATTAATGTTGTTATTGATGAAGCCCGTGACAACATCAATCAGAAGAATAAAGAATTGTTAGAACACTTGGAAGAGTCAATATCAAAAGCAAAATATGATGTTAATGAAAAGAATAAAGCTATTGCATTTGAAATTAGCAGCACAATTGATGCAATGAACGAAGAAATTAAAAAGACAAGCATGATTAAAATGCTACTTAATAAAAATAAAATCAATTTACATGTATCTACTGATGATTTACTTAAGCCATTTGATTTTGATATAGATTTCACTGAATTACTTACATCTCAAGCACTTGAGTTGGATGCATCTGAAATTTTAAGAGAAGTAATGCCAAAGCTTCCAGAACCTTTTTCAAAATATATTGATACCTTAGATGATGAGGAGGATATAAAAACTATTGATGTTGAAATTAAGTAGAGGTTAAAAAAATGGAATATAAAACATTTAAAAACAGTAAAATATCATTTAAATATTCTGTATCTTGGGAAAAAGAACATCCCGATACATTCAACAATCCAGATTGCATAGCAACATTGTCAAAAGGCGATGAAAATTTATTGAATGTTGTTATGTTTCCAACACATACAACATTAGATGATTTTAAAATAAAAATGGAAGATATGATTACAGATGATGGAGGAATTCTGATTGAATCAGATTTCGTATCAGTAGAAGGCAAGGATGCAATTCGTACAGTTGCAGAAATACATACTCCAGACATTATTTTTGAAATTTACACATATGTATTTATAATAGCCAACAATATCTATATCTTTGAACTCAGAACAACAGAGCCTAAAAACGATGTTTTAAAGGAATATGATGCATTAATAAATTCTTTTGAAATTTTATAAAATTTTTAAGCAAAACCTTTATATATTTAGTAATACTATGTAGATTTACTTAATTAAAGGAGATGATTAGTATGGTACATAAAGTATTACCAAATGAAGATTTGAGCAAATTAAAGGGAACAGAATCTTACGAAAATTTAAAGGAAGCCTACTCTGCTGAATGCCAAAATGCTATAAAATATCTGATTTATGCAAGCAGGGCAAAGGATGATGGTTATGTTTTATTCCAAAAAATATTTGAGGAAACTTCACATAATGAAAAAGAACATGCAGAAGTATGGTTTAAAGCATTGCATAATGATGATATTCCACATACTTTAGATAACCTTAAGGATGCAACAGCAGGTGAAAAGCACGAATGGACGGACATGTATCCAGGTTTTGCAGAAACTGCTAAAAAAGAAGGTTTTTTAGATTTAGCTGAATTATTTACAAAAGTAGGCGAAGTAGAAAAAGCTCATCATGAAAGATATGATGAACTTATTGAAACTATGAAGAATAACACCGTATTTAAAAAAGATGAAGAGATAATTTGGGAATGTACAAATTGCGGTCACTTGGAATATGGTGTTGAAGCACCTGATGACTGTCCGGTTTGCGCTCATCCAAAAGCATACTTCGCTAAAAAGAAAGATAATTATATTTAATTATCTTTTTTATAATAGAATTCAAACTGAATTTCAAATCAAACATTTGATTATTATTTTTATATAATAATCAAATTTAATTTTGACTAGTATAATTGGGTATTTTCAAGTAAATAATCCATATATTTACTATCTAATATTTTTAAAGCAGATGTATTTTGAGGTGATGTAAGAGATCTTTCTTCAACAAGATTTCTTAAGGATTTATTTTTCATATGGGTTTGAATTTCTTTAATTACAAACTCAAGTGTCTTTAAGTTATATTCTTCTAACTTTTCCTGTGTAACTCCTTCAAGAATAGGGTATTGATCTAAATCATAGGTTTTGGTTGGTGTCATTAGGTCATTTAAATAGCTGTAGTAATTTGATGAATCTGTTAAAAATCCATCAATTCCCATATATGTTAATAGGGGCATAAAAGAACTTTCAGCAAAAGTGAAAATAAGACAGCTGGTAGGTTTAAGCTCTTTTTTTAATGTTACGATTAAATCAACTAAATCTCTTGGATGAAGTAGTAATTCATCACTGTTAGCTATTAAAAAACAGTTGTATCCAATTTCTTCTAGTTTTTTTCCGCATTCTACTCTTAAGTCAATATATTTAGAACCTTGAATAACTGCAAAATCACAGGTATCTGCATTTTTTTCGGCATTTTTTAAGGTTTCTTTCACATTAAATCTTGCGATTTCTTTGTCAATATTATAAGAAGAGCCTTCACATGGAGCAATTTTCATAATTTTGCTATTGAAAAGTTTTGGAGTTATATCTCCATCTAATTTGCATATTCTTCCTGGCCCATCATGGGATTTAATTTCAATTTTTTTTATCAAATTAACAACCTCTTTTTATAACTATTATTTTTGTTCATAATTATTAATATAAATGTACTGTTACCTTTTAGGTTACACTTTTGAAAATTTTAGTAACCTTTATATATAAACATTTATTAAAATTATAGTAAGGATAAGAGGAATTATCCAATGATTATCCGAGGTGTGTTTTCAATGTCTATTTTAAATCGTCTCCGTTCTCTTTTATGGGGCGGGTATAAGGAAGAAAAAAACGATTCTAAAGCTAAGAAAGATCAAGCTAAAGAAAACGTTAAAGTTACATCTTCAAAAAAGAAACTCGAGGATAATGTAGTTTCTGGAACTAAAACTTCAGAACCGATTTCAAAGGTCAAATCTGATTCTAAAGACATACCTTCAGAAATTCCTGAATCCGATAAAGATTCAGATAAGAAAGAAACTAGTGTAAAAAAGGAAATCACTACTCCTGATTTGGCTGAGGAAGCTGCTGAAGTTGCAGATGAATCTGTAGATGAAGTAGCTGAAGAGGAAATTGTTGATTCTAAAGAGGATGACAAAAAAGAGGTCAGTGTTCCTGATTTGGCTGAGGAAGCTGCTGAAGTTGCAGATGAATCTGTGGATGAAGTAGCTAAAGATGAATCTGATGCGGATGAAGAATGTTCTAATCTTAATGATGCTGAAGAGAATGTTTCTGAAGAAGACGAAGATGAAATCGATGATGAAAATACTGATGATAATGATAAAAAGAGAGATACTATGACTTTATTAACAGATAAAGAATTAATTAATAGTGAAAGTCTTGACAAAGACTTTACTGCAGAGTTTATTGATGCAGGAATTGAAACTGTTAAAAACTGTTTCCAATGTGGTACCTGTGGTGGAACTTGTCCTTCAGGAAGAAGAACTCCTTATAAAGTAAGACAATTAGTTAGAAAATGTTTACTTGGATTAAAAGAAGACGTAATTTCTGATGATGCTTTATGGATGTGTACTACTTGTTACACCTGTCAAGAAAGATGTCCTAGAAGCGTAATCATTGTAGGAATTGTTAAAAAAGCAAGAAATATTGCTGCACATGCAGGATACATGGCAAAACCACACAAAATGACTGGTTTATTCGTAATCAACACCGGACACGGTGTACCAATTAACCCTGCAACTAGAGAATTAAGAGAAAGAGTAGGTCTTGGAGAATTACCACCAACCACTCACAAGTTCCCAGAAGCATTAGAAGAAGTTCAAAAAATCTGTAAAATCACCGGATTTGATGAATTAATAGGCTATGATGAAGCAACTGGAGAATTAAAAGAATAAATTTATTTTTGAGGAGATAATATGGAAGTAGCATATTTTTTAGGTTGTATTATGAACAACCGTTACCCTGGTATAGAAAAAGCAACCAGAATGTTATTCGATGCATTAGATATTGAGTTAAAAGATATGGAA
>CAYPJH010000242.1:0-2467 GCA_964411035.1 uncultured Methanobrevibacter sp.
GATACAAATCTCCGGACCAGGGTGGATTTTCCACAGCCGGCATCCGCCGTGACCACTGCAAACAGCTGGCGATCAGCCACAAAGGAAAGCCTTCCGAGGGTATCCGCCATGGCCGGGGATTCGTAGAGTTTTCCAGGCGGGATGTCTCTGGTAAAGGGTGTATGCTGCATTTCGTAGAAAGCCTTATACATGATTGCCACCATCCTTTCGAAACTGCCCGAAGGATATGGCATCTGCCATCCGGCTGCGGGACTGTTCCCGCTTCTTTTCAAGGGCTGCAAGCATGCGTGAGTGTTCCGCCTCTGTTTCCTGCATGGAGACCGGAAGCGTGGGATTCTTATCACAGAATGCACCGATTTTTACCGGCTTCGCAGTAAAAGGTTCCATTCCGGGATAATCCACGGTGATGGTTTGCGGGGATGCGGGGTCATAAGTGATTTCTACCTTAAATCCGATAAGTGACGGCCTTGTCTCATATTTACGCCCTTGAAAGCTGATGCAGGCTCCCTTATCCACAAGGCGTGTCTCATGGTGGAGGAACGCCTCTGCAACCACCGTGGTATCCACAAAGACAAGCGCGCGTTTATCACGGTTCCATTCCTGCAGCGGGGTAATTCCTTCCGGTGGAACATTTACTCCCAGGCTCTCGTAGTACTCTCTGATGCCGTCATGGCCATCTTTGTGGTAGTATTCCTCCAGATAGTTGGACCAGTGGTGGTTGAGTTCTTCCAGCGTCTTGATTTTATGAACTTTAACCTCCCGAAGGAATGCATCCACCACCTGATGGAATTTCTCGCATTTTCCCTTGGATTTTCCACTCCTTACAGGTGCATGGCGGACAGTGATGCCCAGTCTTGCCAGTGAGAATTTCAGCTGTTTGGCAACATACTGGGAGCCGTTGTCGAAATAGGCAGTATCAAATTTTCCGGCCTTCAGGATGACCTGCCGGAAGGTATCCTCAATGATTGCTTCCTCCTGGTTGTCATAAAACTGTGAGTGAATGACATACCGGGAATGGTCATCAATGGCAGAGGACAGATAGGTCTGTACCATGGCACCGTTTTTCCCTATGGGAAGCTTGCATCCGTACTTGATGTCTCCTTGGAGAAGCATCATCCGGTGGGGCTTACAGAAGCGTTTAGACGAACTGTTACGGGCATCCCGGTACATCTGCATCTGCCGTACACCAAAGCCTGCCTTATAGAGATACCGCTCCAGAGTGGAACGTTTCAGGGTTCCCGGTGGTGCCCAGTTTTCCTGCTCCAGAATGAAGATGATCTGTTCCACGGAGCGCTTTGGCACCTCTTTCTTTAACTGGATCGCCTGGTCTACGATTTCAGCGTAGTTCTCAGGCAGTTTCCTGGACAGGCTTCTTTCACAGGCTGCCGGTTTTAACCCGGTAAAGCCCTTTTCATGGTAAGCTGCTTCATAGCGGTAGAGCGTACGTTCCGAAAGCCCTGCTTTCAGGGCAAGTTCCTTACGCAGCTGGCTGCGTCTGGCAGAATCAATGGTTTCATCTAACAGTGGGGCAATCAGGGCATAGCGCTCAAAAGCCTGCTGTTCCTGCCAGTTTTTATCTTTTATGATTGTCTGCATGGTTTATGCACCTCCTTGAGGTAAACATACACCATATCCGAATGACAATAAAAACAAAGCAGGTGCAGACCCATCAGCCTCAGGAAGATTCCAGAAAGCCTCCTGCGTTATATATCATACGAAGGATGGCTTCCAGCCAGCGGTCGTTTGATAAGCGTAGTTTTTCGAGCAGGGACACAGCGGAGACAAGCAGCTCCTTTCCCAGTCCCAGAAGGCGGTGTCCGATGGATTTGAGATAACCCTCCATACGCAGGTAATTCATCATCAGCCAGTGCTTCCAGCGATACATGGTTGCTTCACAGGGATAATCTTCCGTATCAGCATCATCCGGTGTGACGACATCATCCAGCACTCCGGCAATCACTTCACTGGCATAATGCTTGTAAGGAACCAGACAGTCAGGAAGAGCCGTATGTATCCGTTTACACCCGTCGTTGGTGCATATCCGGCGTTCCACCCTGAGAACTCTCTTTTCGCCGCCCTCAAGCTTCATAATCCGCAGCTTGTAATCACGGTGTTTAAGAGATGCCTGACAGCACGGACAGGGGCAGGTATCTCTGCTCTCAACAAAAAATATTTGAATCCTCATTGCAAGATAACGTGTAATCTGTTATGATAATCATGTTTTTATTGGGTCTCAGAGGACACAACTTGTGGGAAGGGTTCTCTGAGACTTTTTCTTTCTGTATGATGATGTCATTATACAGAGCAATTCCCTGACAGGCAAGTAAATCAATATATGGTCAATTCATGAGGTCAACAACATAAATACTATTATCGGCTTTATCACAAATAAAAGTAATTCCATTATTATAGAAATAGAACATGTCTGAACAAGCACTATTTGATGCAGTCTTTTTGATTCCAAGAT
>CAYPJH010000243.1:0-4460 GCA_964411035.1 uncultured Methanobrevibacter sp.
AATTAATTCCAAAAACTGTTAGAGGAGGAAAAGCAGTTATTATTAAGGATGACAATTGTATTGGCTGTATGACCTGTACTAGAGTTTGTCCGTCAATGGGAGCTATTGAAGTAAGTAAAACAAGTAAACTGCCTTATATTAATCCCTCTTATTGTGCAAGATGTGAGGAATGTATGCATTCATGTCCTTCTGGAGCTATTAAATACTCTTCCCGTAAAAGGGCCTTTTCAACATATACTGATATTAAATATTTTGATATAGTTTCAGAAATTGTTACCAAAGATATGAAAAAATTATCTTTTAATATAATTGGGCTTCATGATGTTTTGTTAAACATTGCAAATAGCTTAATAATGCAATTTGATGATGAACCTCAGGAGGACTATAAAGAGGTTGAAGTAACTAAAATTTTAATTGAAAAGGAATTGGGATTAGTATTGGATCCTAGTATTAAAGTTGATAATTTTGGAAATATTTTAGAAAGCAAGTTAATTAAAAGGCATGTTAAAGTATTTGACTCCAAGTGTATTGCCTGTGGTGAATGTTTAAATGTTTGTCCTGTATCTGCAATTGAATTAAATCCTCCAAATCCGATTACTATTAATGATAATTGTGTTTATTGTGGTTTATGTGCCGGCATTTGTAAGTTTGATGCTATTAGTGTTTATGATGATTATTTCTACAGTAAGGATGATAATCTGTATTTTGCAAGACTTTTCATTGAAGGTGAACGTGATGGAGAGTTTTCATTATCTGACAAGAAATGTCAGGTTTGTACAATTTGTGTTAAGAACTGTCCAACATCTGCACTTTCCTGTGATTGTGATGAAATTGTTTTTGATGAGGAAAAATGTATTTACTGTAGGGAATGTGAGCAGATATGTCCTGTAGATGCTATTAAAATTAAATTGGCTTAGAGGTTTTATAATGAAGACTAAATCATATATCACTGATTGTGAAGGTCCATTGTCATTAAATGATAATGCATATGAACTTGCAGATTATTTTATTGAAAATGGGGGAGAATTGTTTAAAACATTAAGTTTATATGATGATTATTTAGTTGATGTTGTTAAAAAAGAAGGTTATAATGCCGGAAATACTTTAAAATTGATACTTCCGTTTTTCATTGCCTGTGGTGTTACAAATGAGGATATGATTAATTTTTCAAAAGAACATATTTTCGCCCTTAAGGACTCAGAAATTCTAGTGGATTATATTAAAGAAACATTCAATCATTTTATAGTCAGCACTAGTTACGGCCAATACATTGAAGCATTATCCAATAATTTTAACTTTCCTTTTGAAAATACATTTTACACAGAAGTAAATGTAGATGTAGACATCAAGGATGATGAAAAAAAATTAATTTCAGAATATAAAAATCAGATTATCAACAACCCCCAAGATTATGATTTGCTGGATAAAATATTTTTCAAAGAAATTCCAAAAATGAGTTTTTATGATAAAATAAAAGACATTAAAATCATTGGAGGAGAAGGTAAAAAAACAGCAATTGAAAAAATAATTAAAGAAAAAGGCATTGATAAAAACCAGATATTGTACATTGGAGACAGTATTACTGATGTTGAACCTTTAGAATTTGCACGAAAAAACAATGGAATCAGCATATCATTTAATGGAAATAAATACTCATTAAAGGCAAGTGAAATTGCCATTGTGTCAAACTCTGCAATTGCAAGTCTTTTAATAGCAGAAGTATATAATCAGAACAATAAAAATGAAGTATTGAACTTTATAAAGGATTATAATGGTTTTGAAGATATTGAAGAATTATTGAACCGATACAATATATCCATCAATGTTAAACAAATATTTTTAAATACTTTTGATAATAATGATTATCCTCTTATTAAAATTATAACAAATGAAAACTTTGATGAAATTTTAGAGATAAGTACAAAAATACGAAATGAAATACGTGGAGAAAATATAGGAGAATTAGGATAGGAAGGTAATAAAAATGAATTATGATCATGTAGAAGACACATATTTTGAAGCCTTTGAAGGAAAATATGTAAGAGCGTTAATTACAGCGCCAAACACTGAAATTCTAAAAAAAGCAGCATATGACTCAACAGCTACTCCAAGTGCAGTAATTGGAAGAGTGGAAGGTGGAGTGGAAGGATTTCTGCCAAAAAGTAAAACACCGGATGGTCGTTACGGTGCAGTTGTACAATACTGGCTAGGTGGAGACAATGTAGATAAGTTTGCATTTGAACTATCCTACAGATTAAGACAAGATATACTTGTAAAACCTTTTACAAAAGTATTTGATTATCCAGATAAGGACTGTGATGAATATATTGAAATGATGGACATTGTAGGACACTGTGGAGATGGATATGAATGGATTATTGAAGAATATGGCAAAAAAATGATCAATGTACCAATAGCTGTTCCAGATTTTCAAATAGAAGAAAAACTCACATTAAACAATGGAATTATGGGAGCTAACTTCTGGTACTTATGTTCAACCGAACAGGCAGTGTTAGATGCAGGTAAAAAAGCACTTGATGCAATAATGGAAGTGGAAGGAGCTACAACACCATTCGATATTTGTTCAGCAGCTTCAAAACCGGAAACCAATTTTCCAGAAATCGGACCTACAACAAACCATGTTTACTGCCCATCTCTAAAAGAAAAACTTAAAGAACAATCAAAAGTTCCAGATGGCGTTAACTATATTCCGGAAATTGTAATAAATGCAGCTGATGAAAATGCAATGAAAGAAGCTGTAAAAGCAGGAATTGATGCAGTTCTAGAATTTGAAGATGTTCTTGAAGTATCTGCAGGTAATTATGATGGTAAACTAGGAGATAAAATTTATAATTTACATGATTTACTAAAATAGGTTTAATAATATGATAATTTTAGATAATAATATTGATGTTGATGTAATAGGATTTGGAGCTTTAAATGTAGATAAACTCTATAAAGTAGAAAATATTGCATGTAAAGATCAAGAAAGTTTTATAAAATCTCAAAAAGACACCCCTGGAGGTTCTGCAGCCAATACCATAATAGGACTTTCAAAACTAAATAAAAAAACCTCAATTATTGGAAAAATTGCAGAAGACGAAGACGGTGAAGTTATTGAGCTAAACTTAGCTTTAAACAATGTCTATACAAATAACTTAATCTATTCAGAAAATGGAAGTACAGGTAAAGTATTAGGTTTTGTTGATGAAAAAGGAAATCGTGCACTTTACGTTGATGCAGGTGTAAATGATGAAATAAAAACAGCTGAAATAAATCCAAGAAATATCAATGTATCTAAAATAATCCATTATACATCATTTGTTGGAGACAGTTTTAAAACACAAACAGAACTTTTAAATGATTTAAAAGAAGATATTATTTTAAGCTTTGATCCTGGAATGATATATGTTGAAAAAGGTTTAGATGAACTTAAACCTATTTTAGATAGAACCAACATCCTTTTAATCAATGAACATGAACTTAAAACACTTTATAAAGATTTAAGTAATTCAACTATAAAAGAAATAGCTGAACATGTATTGAAATCCGGAATCGAAACTGTTGTTGTTAAAAAAGGCAGCGAAGGAGTATATGCAGTCAATAAAACTGATGAATGTGATGTAAAAGCATTTAAAAGTGAAGTTGTTGACACTACAGGTGCCGGAGACAGTTTCAACAGCGGATTTCTGTACGGTTATCTTAATGGTCTTAAATTAAAAGAATGTTGTATGATAGGAAACTTTACAGCAAGTAAAGCTATTGAAGGTTTGGGAATGGAAAAATTCCCGGCAGAAGAAGATGTAAAAAAATTTATTGAAAGTTGGTAATAATATGGACATATCCTTTGATAAAGAAATGAAAAGCCTAGAACATGATGTTTACATGAAATCTGTTGATTTGGAAGATAATACAGATGACTTTAAATTTGAACTAGATGACTTTCAATTAGAAGAAGAAATAATAGCTATTGGTCCGGACTGTGTAAGATGCAACCTATGTGCTGAAGTATGCCCAGTAAACGCTATAGATGAAGCAAATATTTTCAAAATAGCAAAAATAAAACAGGAAACTTGTGTTAAATGTGAAATATGTGTTCAGACATGTCCAATAACATGTATTAAAATCATAAAAAATACTGTAGAATTTAACTCAGAAAAAAATGAAATGGTGAAATATTACTTAACTGAAAGAAAAATTCCCCACAGAATCATAAGAATGAATAATATTGAAATTGATTATTCCAAATGCAACACTGATGGTGATGCTTCTAAATTCTGCCCAACCGGTGCATATAAAATTGAAATTAAAGAATATTTCGAAGACAACAATATTGATGTTGATATTGATCTTGATGAAGACACACTTTATCCTGTAATTGATAAAAAGCTATGTATTGGATGCGGAGCATGTGTTGTAACATCAATCGGAGATTTTATAAGTCTTGATAGATATGTTGG
>CAYPJH010000244.1:0-3588 GCA_964411035.1 uncultured Methanobrevibacter sp.
CTGCTACTTTGCCAAATTTATTAGCTCTGGCAGTCTTTGGAGTTTTTTGGACCTTTAAGTATAGGATCAAATCACTAACAGTGATAATTTAACTTCTCTCTTTTCTATTTTTATCCCTCTTATTTTCTTCTTTTTCCTAGTTGCTCTGGTAAAATTTCTAGCACTATATTAAATAGGAGTGGTAAGAGTGAACATCCTTGTCTTGTTTCAAATTTTAAAGGAAATGTTTTCAGTTTTCCCCATTTAATATGAGGTCGGATTTGGGTTTTCCATTTATAGCCTTTATACTATTGATGTAAGTTTCTTCTATACTTAGTTTCTTCAATATTTTAATCATAAATGGATGATGGATTTTGTTGAAGGCCTTCTCTATCTATTGAGAGGACTAAATGATTTTTGTTCTTAATTCTCTTTATGTGTTGAATTACATTTATTGATTTGCATATATTTAACCACCCTTGCATCTCTAGGATAAAACCAACTCAATCATGATTATAATCTTCTTACTCTGCTATTGAACATGTTTGTTAATATTTTAAGGATTTTACATCTAAGTTCATCAGAGATATTGGTCTTTAGTTTTCTTTCTGTAATGTGTCCTTATCTGGTTTTGGTATGAGTATGATACTGGCATTATAGAATAAATTTGGAAGTGTTCCATCCCTTCTATTTCACGGAATAATTTGAGGAATATTGGCATTAATTCTTCTTTATTGGTGGTAGAATTCAGCTGAGAATCCATGTGGTCCTGCGCTTTCCTTGTTGAAAAAATTTTTATTACTGCTTTTATTTCATTACAAGTTGTTGGTCTATTTAGTTTTTTTATTTCCTTTTAATTCAATTTTGAAAGGTTGTATGTCTCTAGAAATGTATCTATTTTCCCTAGATTTTCCAATTTACTGGAGTATAAATTTTTAAAATAGTCCTTAGTGGTCTGCTGAATTTCTGTGCTATCTGTGGTGATTTCTCCTTTTTCATATCTAATTATATTAATTTGAGTATTCTTTTTCTTTCAGTTAACTTGGCTAAGAGTTTATCAATCTTGTTTATCTTTTCAAAGAAGCAACTCTTTATTTCATTGATCCTTTGTATTATTGTTTTTAAATTCTCAATTTCATTAATTTCACTGCTGATCTTAATTATTTTCTTGCTTATGCTGGTATTGGAATTGGTTTTGTCATTTTCAAAGGCCTTGAGATATACCATTAAGTTGTTTATTTGGGACTTACTGATTTTTTTAAAATATAGGCAATCAAAGCTATAAACTTTCCTCTTAGAACTTCCTTCATAGGATCCCAGCTGTTATGTTGTATCATTATTCTCATTTAAGTCAAAGAGTTTTTAAATTTCTCTTCTGATTTCTTCCATCACACATTTATCACTCCAAAGTGTATTGCTCAATCTCCATGTCTCATACAGTTTAGGGTTTCTTGGTATTCATTTTTAATTTAATTCCATTATGATTTGATAAGATGCAAGAAATTGGGGCTGGGCTTGTGGCTCAGTGGTAGAGAGCTCACCTAGCATGTATGAGGAACTGGGTTCAATTCACCACATAAAAATAAATAAAGATATTGTATCCATCTACAAGTAAAAAAATGACTAAAAAATGCAAGAAATTATATCAATTTTTTTTTTTTTGTATTTGCTAAGAGTTGCCTTATGGCCTAAAATATGGTCTATTTTGGAGAAGGTTCCATGAGCTGTGGAGAAGGAAGTATATGCAGCTCTTGTTGGACAAAATATTCTATAAATATCTGTTAGATTCATTTGCTTTACAATATTTTTTTCACATGGTATAGCAATTTCAATCCTAGCACTTTCAGGTCCAAAGAGTCTTCACTAAGTTTATTTTTGGATGACCTATCTGATGGTGAGAAAGGTATGTTGAAATCATTCACTCAATACTATTGAACTGGGGTCTATCTAAAGCTTCAATTTAATTAGTATCTCTTTTACATAATTAAGTTGCACCCAATTTTGTAGTATAAATATTTTAAATTCTTGTTGGATTGTTCCCTTTACCAGTATGAAGTGACCTTCTTTGTCTTTTCTAATTAATTTTTCTTTGAAGTCTGCTTTGTCAGAAATCTGAGTATCTATTCCTGTTTGTTTTCTGGCTCCATTCATATGGTATAGCAATTTCAATCCTAGCACTTACAGCCTGTGTTGGTCTTTGCCTGTAAGGTTCATCTCTTGCATACAACATATAATGGGGTCTTGTTTTTTTAATTCATTCTACCAACTTATGTAAAAGCAGGCATTTCTAAAATTGTTGCTCTAAACCCACATAAGTCAGTGAAACCCACAAATCCCTGAGGTGGCTTCAGGAGATGCAATGTGTCTGCAGCAAAAGCTTAATCATCTAATTAAAAAAAAAAATGAAGCAGTGCACTTTTTAACCACACCAGCCTTATTACAAATTATCTTTGGAAAGAAAGGATCTTTATGATTATCTGAATATTCAGGAAAAAAAATGAAGACCTCTTAACTTTTTAAATCCATTAATGCTAGCAGAATTGCTGAAAAAAAAATCATTCTTCCAAAATGATTAGTATTTACTACAAATGTTGAAAAGTCTGTGCTTATCTTTTGATAGTAGTTAAATAAAAACAAATAACTATAAAGAATGGGGTAAATTTTAAAAAATAAGATTTTAAGTTATATTGATGAGTCTAAAAATCACAGTACTTTAGGCACAGGCTTTAAATATATGCAATTTTTCTCAATTTAACAAGAAAAAAAGAGAATCTTTTCCTTATAAAATATATAGAAAATTCGACAAAAACCTATCATTTTATAACAACATTTTAACTTTTTTCAATTACATTTTCTCATTTAATCCAAATTATCTAAGAACAGATTCATTTTCCATCAAAATGTTATTAAAACATTTTTAAAACATAATGTACACCAAGTAGAAATATTTAAATATATTCAATAAATTGTTTTGTGAAATATTACCAATAAGACTCAATAGTAATTCATAATTTGTAATTGAGGTGATTCATGTTTCTTCCCAAAAATAAATAATGAAATTAATTTTTATGGAAGTTTACTATTTTAAGGATATGTCCATCATGATTCATGATTTGTTTGAGGTGCTCAAAAGTGAACACTCTCATTTTATTTTTAAATGGCATGACTTCAGTATTCAGATTATACTCTTTTTTATGTCAGTTTCACTTAAGAAGATAAAAGAACTTCCATAGAGAAAAATACTTAAAACTACTACAGATACTAGACACAATTTCTTTGAAGAATTCAACCTTGTTCCCTTTCTTCTTGCTTTGAAGACAAGGAACAAATGCTTGCTGAATGTGGAATTTGACCTAACAGTTCACTGCTTTAACACCTTCACAGAGTCAAGACAGTTGGAACAAATGTAAGCTAAGTTCTGTAGAGTAGCAGTTCTCTTGGCAACTGTGAATAAGGCTGCAAGTGAAAACCCTTTTATGCTTTTTTGCGTGATATATCTAATATATCTCAGTGTGGGAGGATGAATACTATGTAATAGATCAGGAAAAGAAAAAAATGACACGCTCTCCCTAGATAACCTGAAAAATTATAAGATGGTTCTTGACACCT
>CAYPJH010000245.1:0-4778 GCA_964411035.1 uncultured Methanobrevibacter sp.
AAAGAAGCTTTAAATAAAGGTCTTGAAGTAGTATATTGTGATAATATCCCAATTAAAATAGATCATACTTATCCTGACTTAGAAAAATCTATTTTAGATTTAGCTGAACTCACTATTTCCGAGTTTAATAAAGAGGTTTAAACTTAACCTCTCTTATTTTTTTTAATAAAATTTATATGTATGTAAGTACTTACTTACATTATGAAAATCTCACTAGATAAAACAGAAATAAAAATAATAGAATCTACATTAAAAGCACTTGTTGAAAATAATAATCCCACAACAATTAAAATAGCCAAAACAGCCGGAGTAAGTGAAGTAACAATATTTAGAAAGTTCAAATCAAAAAAGAACCTTCTAGAAGTTACAAAAGACTATTATTTAAACTTTGTATTAACTGAAATCGATCAAGTTTTTAAATATGAAGAAAATAAAAAATTTGATGATTTATTAAAAGAAATCTGGTGGAATATTCTTAATTTTTTTGAAACCAACATAAATATCTTTAAAGTAGCTATTAAAGATGCATTTTCAGCAAAAATAATTGAAATAGTGTCTAAAAAAATTCTGGAAAAACTGACTAATCTATTTCAAAATGCAATTGCAAATAAAAAAATTAGAAAAATAAACCCCCAAATAGCAGCTTTAAATATTTATAGCATGATTTTTCAGCCAATACTCCTTTGGAGAGTATACGGTGCTGAACCAATAGATAATCTTGAGGAAAAACTAGATGGCTTTCTTGATATCTTATTCAATGGGATAAAATACTAATTTTAAAAGTTGATAACAATGGCAATTAATAAAATTACACATATTATGAAAAAAGATTTAAAATCTTTAGTTAAAAATCCTGCAGTAATCATAGCAATCATTGCAATAATCATTCTACCATCATTATATGCACTTCTAAATGTAGAAGCCTGCTGGGATCCTTATGGAAATACAGATAATCTCGAGTTTGCAATTGTAAACAATGATATAAATGAAACATACAATGGAAAATCTCTAAATTTTGGAAGTGATGTTGTAAATGAACTTAAAGACAATGAAGATTTTGATTGGAAGTTTGTAAATGAAAATAAAGCTCGTTCCGGTGTTGAAAGTGGGCAATATTATGCTGCTATTATAATTCCTGAAAACTTCACAAAAGATATTTTATCAATAAACACCCAAAATCCGTCAACAACAAGTTTAACTTATTTAATTAATGAAAAAACAAACCCTGTAGCTTCAAAAATGAGTGATAATGCTGCTAGTGAAATTCAGGAAAAAATTAATTATAAGGTTGTGCAAACTGTTGATGCAGTTGCATTTACGCAATTAACTCAATTAGGCCAAGCAACACAACAAACACCCCTAGTACAATTATCAATGGTCAATGCCAGTGATGTTCAAGATTACTTCTACTCTCCTGTTGTTTTAGAACGTGAAGAAATGAATTCCGTTGAAAATTATGGATCTGAAGTATCACCTTTTTATATTGTTTTATCAATATGGGTAGGCTGCATTATATCTGTTGCTTTGATTAAAACAAGATATCTTGGAAAATCATTATATTCACCATTGGAACTTTACTTTGGAAGATTAGGATTGTTCCTCTTAATTGGAATACTGCAGTCAACTGTCACAATCATAGGTTCATTTTGGCTTGGAATACAAATTGAAAATCCTTTGCTATTTATTCTGTTTAACTACCTAATTACAATTGTATTTATGGTTTTAATCTATTCATTTGTCTCAATATTTGGAAATGCAGGTAAAGCAATATCCATTATACTATTGGTATTGCAAATTTCCACAACCAATGGAATTTATCCTGTAAATGTAATGAATTCATTTCTACAAACACTTAACCCATTTTTACCAATGACTTATGGAATTGATTTAATTAGAAATGCATTGCTTGGAATATACTGGCCGAATACTATGACGGATATTTATGTTTTAGTTGGAATTCTTATAGCAATCCTAATAATTTCCGTTCTTATTAAAGAACTATTTGATAAACTAGCTAACAAATTCGAACAATCACTTGAAGATTCTGGATTATTCTAGAATCACTTTTTCTTTTTAATTTTGTCTACCAAATAAACAATCACATACTAACTTTTACATGTAAATAAAATAAGATTATTTTTCCAATAACCTTATAATAGGACATTATTAACTAAAAAAACGAATAATAGGCATCTAACTTATAAAAAACAATTTAAATTTTAAGATAATAGAAAAATTTATAAATAAATTTGGATATAATTTATTACTAATGAAAACTATAGCTATTGGAATTGGTAAAAATAAAAATATATTAAAAGCTATAGATAGAACTGAAAATAAGGATATAAATTTTAAATTAATATATGACGATGAAGATTTGATTAAAGCTATTTTAAATCCGGAAATTGATGCTGTAATAAGAGGATCACTTCCGGCATCTAAAGTTATGAAGAATTTAAAAACAAAATTCAATGATAAACTTATTTTCAGATCAACATACATCATAGATAAAGACAAAGAATTTTTACTAACACCAGTGGGAATAGATGAAGGAAATTCACTTGAAAATAAGCTAAAAATTGCTGTTGAATGTGGAAATTTTATAAAAAAACAAGGAAAAGAACCTAAAATAGCAATTCTTGCAGATGGGCGGAAAGGCGATTATGGAAGAAGCCTAAGAATTAGCGAATCTATTGATGAAAGTGAAAAACTAACAGATTTAATTAGGAAAAAAACCAACTTTAATGTTAAGAATTATTATATTTTAATAGAAAAGGCACTTGAAGATAAATGTAATATCATAATAGCTCCCGACGGTATATTTGGCAATGTATTATTTAGAAGTTTAGTTCTTGTAAATTCCTGGCCAAGCTATGGGGCAATAACTTTTGGGTTATCTGATATTTATATCGATACAAGTAGAAATCAAACAATAGATGGATATTGCAGATCAATTAAATTAGCTTATAAATTAAGCAATGTTTAAAAAGGTAATTAAAATGGGTACAAATTTACTGTATAAATTTTATGAATGGAATATATCAAGAAAATTATCACAGGAAAAAATGCCGAAGCATGTAGCAATTATTATGGATGGTAATAGAAGATATTCTAAATTACAGGGAAATATTGATGTTATAAAAGGCCATGAAATAGGTGTGGATACTTTAGAAAAAGTTCTAGATTGGACTATTGAACTTGGAATTGAAATAATTACTGTATATGCCTTTTCTACTGAAAACTTCAATAGGCCAAAAAATGAAGTAGAAGGATTGATGAACCTTTTTGTTAAAAACTTTAAACGAATTGTTAACCACGAAAAAATACATAAAAATGAAGTAAAAGTACAGGTTGTTGGAAAGCTTGATTTAATACCTTCAAATGTTTTAGATGCAATTGATGAAGCTAAAAAGGCAACGAAAGACTATGATAAAAGAATATTAAACATTGCTATTGGTTATGATGGACGGCAGGAAATTGTAGATTCAATCAAAAAGATTGTAAAAGATGTTCAGGATGGAAAACTAGATCCTGAAGACATCGATCAAGATGAAGTAAGTAAAAACCTTTATACTGGTGGATTAGATGATCCTAATTTAATTATCAGAACCAGTGGTGAAGAACGTTTAAGCGGATTTTTACTATGGCAATCATCATACTCTGAACTTTATTTCTGTGAAAGCTTATGGCCGGAACTTAGAAAAGTAGACTTTTTAAGAGCGATTCGATCTTATCAAGAAAGAAATAGGAGATTTGGTGTTTAAATGATTGATACACATTGCCATATTAATTTCAAAGATTATGATGAAGATAGAGAAGAAACTATAAAAAGAGCACAGGATAAATTAGATGCAGTTATCGTTTCCGGAACAAATCTTGAAGAAAATTCAAATGTTTTAGAACTATCAGAAAAATATGATGGTTTTCTATATCCTACATTTGGCTTTCATCCTGTATCCTCTCAAAATTATACTGATGAAGAAGTTAAGGAAGCACAAAATCATCTGATTGACAATATTAATAATATTGTTGCTATTGGTGAAGTAGGAACAGATTATTTTTATGTTAAAGAAAAAGCACAACGGGAAAGACAAAAAGAAATTTTTAAAAGTTTTATAGATATTGCTAATGATTACAAAGTCACTCTGCAAATGCATGTTAGAGATAGTGAGAAAAAAGCATATAATATACTTGAAAACTATGATAATATCCCCTACTGTATTTTCCACTGCTATAGCGGCAGTAAAAAGCTTGCAGGCAAAATTATAGAAAAAGACAATTATTATATGAGTTTTTCAACAATGATCTGTTATTCAAGCCATCATCAAGAACTAATTAAAAACATCCCCCTTGAACATGTTTTAACCGAAACTGACAGTCCCTATTTAGCTATGACTAAAGAAGAAAGAAATGAACCTGCAAATGTAAGTTTAGCAGTAAAAAAAATTGCTGAAATAAAGGATTTGGATGTATCCACAGTTGACGAGATAACTACAAAAAATGCGAAGAAAGTTTTTAATATCTAATTATATAAAAAAGAATTATCCTCTCATTATGTTTATATATCATTATTATAACTATTAAATTAGGTGATGAAAAATGAAACCCTATGTAATATTAAATGCTGCTATGACATTAGATGGAAAAATTGCTACAAAAACAGGAAGCTCCGAGATTTCAGGTCCCGAAGACCTTATTCGTGTTCATGAACTAAGAAAAGAAGCAGATGCAATTATGGTAGGTATAGGTACTGTAATTGCTGATAATCCAAAACTTAC
>CAYPJH010000246.1:0-1908 GCA_964411035.1 uncultured Methanobrevibacter sp.
GTAAATGGATGGAGTTTGAGAATATCATGTTAAGGCAAGTAAACCAATCCACTAAACCAAAGACCTAATATTTACTCTGCTAAGTGGATGCTGATCCACAATGAAAGAAGTAGGAGGTAGCATGGAAGAAATGAAGAAACTGAATAAGACAAAGGGGAGGGAGGTGATGGGAGATGGTATAGAGGTAGGTAAGATGGTGGAATGAGATGGAAATATTTTGTACACAAAGTAGAGTTACACGGGTGTTGTAATTATACTTTCTTTATAAGAGAAATAAAATTTTGTGCTCTACTTGTGCACTATGAAGTGAAATGCATTCTGCTCTAATAGCAAGTTAGAACAAATTAATAAATTGATTTTTAAAAATTCAGGAAATAGGCTTGGCTTTATATATATATGCACATATTTAATGTATATAATTTATAAACAATTTTTTTTCATATTTTTATTGATTTTTTAAAATAAATGACAACAGAAGCATTGCAATTCTTATTCCATGTATAGAGTAAAATTTTTCATATCCCAGGTTTTATATAAAGTATGGTGATACCAATTTGTGTCTTCATAAATGTATTTTTGATGATCAACTCTATTACATTCCACCATCCTTGCTAATCCCCTTCCCCTTTTCTTTTTCCCACCTCTCTGCTGTATCTAGAAACCATCTATTTCTCTCATGCTCCCCCTACCAACCCCATTATGAGCAAGCCTCTTTATATCAGACAAAACATTTGGCATGTTTTTTTTTTTTTTTTTGAATTGGCTAGCATCACTTAGCATTATCTTCTCCAAAGCTGTCCATTTACCTGCAAATGCCAGATATGATTTATACCTAGAAAACTCAAAAAACTCCACCAGGAAACATCTAGAACTAGTAAATAAATTTAGCAAAGTAGCAGATATAAAATTAACACCCATAAATCAAAGGCATTTCTGTTTATTAGTGAAAAATCTTCTGAGAAAGAAATGAAGATAACTATCCCATTTACAATAACTTCAAAAAAATAAGATATTTGGGAAGCAACTTAATGAAAGAGGTGAAAGATCTAAACAAGAAAAACTACAGAACCCTAAAGAAAAAAAATCAAAAAAATACCTTAGAAGATGGAAAGATCTACCTTATTAATGAATAGGCAGAATTAATATTATCAAATGTCAATGCTACCAAAAGCACTATACAGATTTACTGCAATTCTGATCAAAATCCCAATGGCATTCTTCATAGAAATAGAAAAAAGCAACCATGAAATTTATCTGGAAAAATAAGAGACCAAGAATAGCTAAAGCAATCCTTAGCAGGAAGAGTGAAGCAGGTGGCATCACTATACCACACCTTAAACTAGACTAAAGAGCAATGGTAACAAAACAGCATGGCATTGGCAAAAACAACAACAACAACAACAAAAAAAAAAAACAGACTGGAAGACGAATGGTAAAGAATAGAGGACACAGAGACTAACCCAAAAAATTATGATTATAATATATTAGACAAAGCTGCCAAAAACATGCACTGGAGAAAAGATAGCCTGTTCAACAAATCACTATCTCTCACCATGCACAAAACTCAACTCAAAGTGTATTAAGAATCTAGGAATTGGGCTGGGGATGTGGCTCAAGTGGTAGTGCGCTCGCCTGGCATGCGTGCGGCCCGGGTTCGAACCTCAGCACCACATACAAACAAAGATGTTGTGTCCGCCGATAACTAAAAAATAAATATTAAAATTTTCTCTCTCTTTCTCTCACTCTCTCTTTAAAAAAATAAAAATAAAAAAATAAAATAACAATGACTCTTCAGCATTTGTACTTGGTGTTAATTTTGGTTTTTTTGCTGACCATAATTCTCTTTTGTAATGATAATTCACAACTGGAAGATTGTTAGAATATTAGGTGATTTAATCTATCAAGACA